>DAOVRB010000151.1 GCA_030628325.1 Methanomicrobiaceae archaeon
AAAACATACACGAGGTAATCGAACTGTGTCTTGAGAGGTCATGCACGTTTTCATAGTAAACGCATATGATGCCCGTGGCCATCACACAGAAAGCGATAAAAGTCAATCTGGAATTTTGATTTTTATACAGAATGTAAGTCTTATTTTCATGTTAAATCCAAAAGGTATAAGGTAATCTCCATGCCGTTTTCACTGACCTACATCTATCTCTTTCCTGTAGGTATTCTCATCGCAGTTCTTGCCATCTCAGCCGGCATTTCCGGCACAAATTTCTGGATTCCCGTATACCTGATCTGGCTCGGGATCGACGCGAAAACAACCTTCTGGCTTGCTCTTCTGACTATGATCTTCGGGTTTGGTTCAGGGATCATTAAGAACTTAAAACAGAGGACTGTCAACTGGTATGTCGTTAAAGACTACTTAAAAATTGCAGTCCCGTCAGCCATTTTCGGGACTCTCCTCATCCCGTTTGCACCTGTAAAGATACTCCTCATAATCTTTGCAGGTTTCATCCTCATATACGGAGGTTACCTGATTTACCACTACTGGCGCTGCCACTGTGGAAACGGACCCGCAGAACTCAGGAGCACTGACAGGATCTGCTGGAAGCGGGCTGCACTGGGCGGATTTCTCAAAGGTTTAATCGCAACCGGGATGGGGAAACTGGTTATGCCCTGCATCCTCAGGCACAAAAAAATCCGGTCACCTGCAGAAGCGGTGGGATCAACTGTTCTGATCATCTTTGTGGTAAATATATGTGCTCTTATCTTCCGCCTGACCCCTGACTTTGTTTCAGGCCTGATTGTTCAGAAGGATCTGATCTTTGAGATTATGATCTGGGTTGCACCAGGCGTATTTATTGGAGGGCAGATCGGCCCTGCCATCGCACAAAAACTGTCAGTGCAGGGGCTTAGATTATATGTCGGATGCCTGCTTATTGGCGTCAGTGTACTGATATATCTGAGGGCTTTTGGGATCTGTTAAAATATTAAATCCCATCACCTGAAATTTGCCCTTGCCCTTTTAAATCTTCTATATATCTCTCTTTATTTTTCCATTCAATGTAGTCTTCCCATGCAGGACGGCTCATTATTTTTCCGGATTCTATTGCCTTATGGAGCTCCTCTTTTGATACAACATTATATCTCTCTCTGATATCTGCAATATCCTCTTCTGCAAGGCGGATTTCAATTCCAATAAATGATAGTAAACTTCTCTGAATTACTTCTTCTCTGGATAATCCTGTAATCCGGCTGATACCTTCAATTGTTATCATCTGATCACCTCCTGAGAACCTTCTTAGATATTATTTCATAATACAAATCAAAAATATAAATAAATTACTTTCAGGATTAAGACTGGACCAATCCTCGCTTTTTCAACAGTGGAGTACAGCCATCTGCAGGTATCGGGTGCGACGTTCAGCCGTATCTTTGTATCTGTATCTGGATATACCCGATAACAGAACACCAATATTTTTCCACTCACATGCATAAACTAATAATATATGACAGAAACCGTTAAAACCGGCGATCTGGTCAGTCTAATCAAAGAAGAGATAGCAGACAACCGATTCATATTCTATACACTATCCGGTGCACACCTCTATGGATTCCCGTCCGCAGACTCGGATTATGACATAAGGGGATGCCATATCATAAATCCAAAGGAAGTCTGCGGGCTTAAAGAGCCTGAATATTTCATAGAAAAGATGGACGGCGACTTTGATTTTGTCTCATTTGACATAAAGAAGGAACTGAACCTTCTGCTTAAAAATAATTCAAACGTCCTTGAGCATATCTTTGCAAAACCCCTTATCGCAGAGCCGGAATTCAAAGAATTAAGAATTATTGCAGAAAAAGCCTTAAGCAGAAAGATATACGAGCCATATTACGGCCTGGCAAAGCACAACCAGATAAAATATATTGTTGGCAAAAATTCAGGATCTGAAAAAGCCACTGTTAAAAAATATTTGTACATCCTCAGAAGCCAGATGGCCGGAATATATGTACTTGAGCATGGCCAAATCGAACCGGACATATGCGTACTCAACCGTTATTTCAGTTACCCTGTTGTCGATGAACTCATAAGCATTAAGAGATCCGGAAGTGAAACAGAATTATTGCAGTCTGCAAAAGAAGCAGACAATCTGATCTCTGAATTATGGAAAAAACTCGACACCTCAAAGGAGAATTCCAGCCTGCCGGACAACCCTCCAAAAGAGGCATATGAGATGGCAAATGAATTTCTGCTCAGATGCAGGGGGCTTATTTAGATCCAGGTAACGCAGGTAAAATCTTAGAATTTCAATTTTTGCCCGGATTTCCGGATTCATATATCAGCTATGCAGGGTGAACTATCCCGCCCTGAAGGGCGTGACTTTCTGCTTCATTGACAATACCTGCAATCACAGGAACGTGATGGAGAGGTATTATCTCCACAGGCTCAGGAGGTTGTTCCATCCCCACGCGGTGAATATTCACTGCAGCATTGTAATTTCTATCTATGAACTACAAATTATCAGGATCCCCGGCAAGTTTACTGCAGATGATCTGGTAACCATTACAATTAATACTAATCACGATTAGTACTAATCATGATTAGAAAGTTTATAGATCGTGAGGCAGAACAGGATATACTGTACAGGGAATGGAATTCAGATGGTGGTCGCCTTATAATAATATATGGCAGGAGAAGAATCGGGAAGACAAGACTGATATCAGAATTTATAAAGGAGAAAAGCGGTGTAATGTTCTTTGCCGAAGAGGTTCCTGTCAGACTTCAGATTGAAGGGTTTAAAGCTGAAGTGGCAGGATACCTAAAAGACGACCTTCTTTTGAGCCTTACAATAAAATCATGGAGTGAATTCTTTACATATCTCCTAAAAAATCCGCCGGAAAAAAGATCATATCTTATAATTGATGAATTCAGCTATCTCATAAAAAGTGATAAAAGTATACTCTCAGCAATTCAGAAAGCATGGGACAGAGGATTATCAGACTCTCCCTGGTGTATTATACTTTCAGGATCACTTCTAAGCTTAATGAGTGAATATGCCCTGTCTTATACATCTCCGTTATATGGCAGAAGAACAAGAGACATGCTTTTAAGCCCGCTGACTTTTAAAGATGCAAAATTATTCCTTCAGCAGGATCAAAAAAACTCTCTAAAAACCTATTTTACAGTCGGAGGAGTTCCGGAATACCTTCAAAAGGCCTCGGATTACAAAACGTTTGAAGAATTTATATCAAAAGAGTTCTTTTCAAATTTTGGATATTTTTACCGTGAACCATATTTTCTCCTCTCACAGGAATTCCGGGAATTAAAAACCTATCAGGGGATCCTGTCAGCTATAGCCGGTGGAAAAACAAGACCATCCGAAATTGCCGTAAACTGCGGCATTGAAACAAGGAAGATATACCCGTATCTTGAAGGGCTTATAATGCTTGGATTTATTGAAAAAGAGAGATCTATTCTGAATAAACAAAAAAACAGCGTATATGTAATAAAAGACACACTCATAGACTTCTGGTATAACTTTGTTCACCCGAATAAAGGAGAGATTGAAACAGGACACTATTTCAATTTTGATTTTAACAAATATTTTGGAAAAAAGTATGAATATTTTATCAGAAAAGAAATTGCACCTTCAATATTTCCCGGATCGCAAATAGGCAGATGGTGGCACAAAGGAGAGGAAATTGATTTAATAGCAGTTAATCATGACACCAGAACAGTAGTCTTTGGAGAGTGCAAATATGGAACAAAATCTGCAAAAGAGTGCCTGAAAATATTGGGCCGGCTGGAGAAAAAATCAGAGCTTGTAAAGATAAATGATGATTACAGAAAGAAATATGCCCTTTTTGCAGGAGAAATTAACGATAAAAATAAAATCAATAATACAGACTATCTGATCTACGACCAGGATGATCTGTTGGTATACCTCAGATGAAATATTCGTGAAGAGATCATCCCTGCCGGCATTGCAGCTAATACTAATCCTGATTAGTACTAATCAGGATTAGATGTTGTATTGATCGTGAGGCACAACAGGATATATTCAACAGATAACCGGCCTTATCTGAGCCTGCAGACGATATAGGCAGAGCATTATAGTTATTAAGGATAAAGTCATCTTCTGCAACGAAAAAAAATCTAAATCAGCTTAATATACCATGAAAATGGCAAATGCCACTTTCATCAAACAGTGCGTGACCTTGAGAGGTCATGCACGTTTCTTAAAAATCCTCGATATTAGGGGGTAAAAATCCATCCTGTCCA
>DAOVRB010000092.1 GCA_030628325.1 Methanomicrobiaceae archaeon
AGGCAAAAAACTTTCTTTTGTTAATTTACTAATATGATCTATTATCTCACCTTCAAATTTTTCTGCAATAACAAATAAGAAGGACATAAGATAGTCTAATATAATATCACAAGTAAAACTAAAAGTAGAAGAATTAATTTTTTGTGATGATCGAATTTTCTTAAAGGTCATCCTTTTTTAAAGCCATTACATTGTATTTGTGTATGTCCGTTATATTATTTATATTTTTCTACAAATATGAAAAATATGAGATATTAAAATTTTTTCTCTGTAAACTTTTTCCATGCTAAAACAACCCCCAGCAAATTTATTTTTTGCTTATTTTTGATTAAAAAAAGAATAAATTTCATGTATTCTATAAATTATTATATCTTCTATTTCTTACGGGAGCGCATATGACTCATATCAGATCTTAATGTCTGGAGATCATGAATAACTGCTTTTTATACATTTTCTATTTTTTACATCACCCCACTCCTCTCGTTCTCCTCCCTCACAAGCCTCCGGTAATATCTCTCACAGATACTAAGCCTCAGCCCGTCAGATCTAAAAACAGCCTTCCCCTCATCACAAAGATCACACCGGCCAAGCTCAACCGCCACCCTCTCAAAATCCGCTGCACACATAACGCCCGGCAGCGGAAGCATGAAACCACCCCTGTTTGCACTTTTGCACTGGTTTACACTGACTTGCACCGGAGTTGTGCAAACAAACGGCACGCCCTCATAACTCCGTTCCCTGTTTCCGACAGCTTCCGGATTTTTCTCAAATTTGTTTGCACTGATTTTGGAAACACACACAGAAGCACCCGGAGACGTTAGTGCAACAGACCTCTTCTCCGTTCCTGAAAATCGGTGCAAACTACTATTATTAGAGAGAAGCTTTTCATCATTTACTAATGGATTGGGCAAAGCTTCGCAGATTACCGGTCTTTTAAGTTGCACTTTTGAAGTGCAAAACGGGTGCAAACATGGTGCAACTGTGTAAACATCAGAAGGTTTGTTGGGGGAGAAATCTCCTCCCGCATTCGTGTTCCGGCTTTTTCCGGATTGTTTTATCCCGCTGCCGGCGGGCAAAGGAACACAGCCTGTGCCCCAATTAGAAAGTTCTTTGTTATAGAACAGATGCCATCAGCGAATATACTTCAGATTTCCCTCAGAAAATCCTTTCATCTCAGGAAATTTCGCCATTAAATCATGAATCTTTTATTTCCATATCACTCAAATCAAACATGACCAAGACCCCCACTGATTCCTTTTGACTGTTAAAGTAGGATTATTTAGCAGTAACTGATATTATTACACACCTAAGTAATTACACACAAAATTAATTACACATATAATTGTGATATGTAATACCTGATACCCGATACGTGATACCATGACAAAATCCACCCCTGCAAAAATAATCTACATGGACCATTCTGCAACTACGCCCACACACCCTGATGTGGTTAAGGAAATGTTACCATATTTTACAGAACATTTTGGCAATCCCTCGTCCCTGTACAGAATTGCAAGAGAATCAAAATTTGCAGTATCAAAAGCACGAAAACAAGTAGCTGATGTTCTCGGATGTACACCAGATGAAATATTTTTCACTGCAGGCGGGACAGAATCAGACAACTGGGCGATCAAAGGTACAGCCTTTGCCAACAAAGACAGGGGAAACCACATTATCACTACAAAAATTGAACATCACGCAGTCCTGCACACCTGCGAATATCTCGAAAAAGAGGGATTTGAGGTAACATATCTTCCTGTCAATGAATACGGAATAGTTGACCCCGATGTACTCATAAAGTCCATCACAGACAGGACAATACTCATCTCAGTGATGATGGCAAATAACGAAATCGGAACCATTCAGCCCATTAAAGAGATCGGAGAAATTGCCCGCGAGAAAAATATTTACTTCCACACAGATGCCGTACAGGCAATCGGAAATTTAGAAATTGATGTACATGAGATGAACATCGACATGCTCTCACTCTCTGCCCATAAATTCTACGGACCAAAGGGAACGGGTGCTCTCTATATCAGAAAAGGAATCAACATAGGGAGTTTCATACATGGCGGAAGCCAGGAAAACGGACACCGGGCAGGAACAGAGAACCTCCCGGGTATAATTGGTCTCGGTTACGCAATTGAAAGAGCGACTCAGAATATTAGTGAACATAATGAAAAAATCAGTTCCATGCGTGACCGGCTTCTGGATGGAATCATAGAGACAATTCCTGACGTGCACCTTAACGGGCACCCTAAACAGAGACTATCAAACAATATTAACATATCAGTCCGTGGAACTGATGGTGAGGCCCTGCTCCTGATGCTGGATATGAAAGGTGTGTGCGTATCAACAGGAAGTGCATGCAGTTCAGGCGAAGAATCTGCATCACATGTTCTCTCTGCAATCTCTGTTCCGCCAGCACTGGCACGCGGTTCTGTCCGCCTGACTCTTGGTAATGAAAATACAAAAGAAGATATTGACTATGTACTTGATGTCCTGCCACCAATTGTCAGCCGGTTAAGAGCATTGTCACCTGTAAACAATTATAGTCAATAATTAGAGTCGAAAACCAAATTTCTAATTTCTAAGAATGTTTGGTTTTCTTCTTATAATGCCAAAAGTTCGCCATTATAATAATCAAAAATACAGAGTGAATACAGATATGTACAATGAAACAGTTATGGAGCATTTCAGTAACCCAAAAAATGCTGGTGAAATGAAAGATGCTGATGCAGTTGGTGAAATGGAAAGTCCCGAATGTGGCGATACAACTAAAATATATCTCAAAATTGAGAACGATATAATAACTGACATAAAATTCCAGACACTCGGGTGTGCCGCAGCCATAGCATCAACCAGTATGGCAACAGATATGGTAATCGGAAAAACCCTTACAGAAGCATGGGAACTCACAAACAACGAAGTTGTCAATGCACTCGGCGGCCTGCCTGAAAAGAAGATTCATTGTTCATTACTGGCAGAAGATGCACTTCACGCGGCAATAAACCAGTACAGAAAAAAACAGGGTCTCAAACCCTGGTAATATCTCTTTTTTACAATCCATTCAGTTCAGGCCGTGTCAGAACTGTGCGACAAGAAGACAGATTTGTGTGGAGAAGATGACTTTCAACTCAGCCGGAATTATCCACCATCAAAACGGGCAGGAAAACGCTTATGAAATGAAGTTTCAGGCGGTTGAATGAAAAAGACCAGAACTCTTTTTCATGGTAAACCCCAACTTCAGTCGTAAGTAACTGACTCAACAACTGTACCTTCACCCGGTTTTAAGATACGCACTTCAATATCAGTCGTGCGCTCTATAGATGATTTAAACATCCCTGCGTCCTGTTCAATTATCGGCCAGGTGTTATAGTGCATAGGAATGACAACTTTTGCACCAATAAAATTTGCTGCCATCATCGCTTCTTCCGGGCCCATAGTAAATCTGCCGCCAATTGGCAGAAGTGCCACATCCGGCCTGTAAAGATCACGTATCAGCTTCATGTCAGAAAACAATGCAGTATCTCCGGCGTGGTATATGGAAATACCATCCATCCTGATAACAAAACCTGCCGCACACCCGCCACAATACCCTTCACCGCCTATCTCAAGCCAGTTGGAATGAAGCGCAGGGGTCATAGTGAAAGACACGCCGTCTACTTCTATCGTCCCCCCGATGTTCATGCCTTCGGCATTAAGACCTTTTGCAGTCAAGTATTTGGCAATTTCATTAATTGCAACCGTCTTTACATTCAGGGACAGCGTCTCTCCAAAATGATCTGCGTGACCATGTGTGAGAGCAACAATGTCCGGTTTAATCCCCACCTTACCTTCAGGAACAAACGGATCAATTATAACTGTCTTTGTGCCTTCAAAAAGAAAACACGCATGTCCGAGCCATGTAATTTTCATCATCTGAAAATATAATCATCATGGTAAAATAGATTATCGGGACTGTCCTCCCAAATCAGGATAGATCAGCCAGTTCAGCTTCTGTATTATCAATTGCTTCTGAAAGACCATCATTCACCAGACCTCTTGTCATCTGCTCTGTAAGGTCACGATCCTCCATAACATCCCTGATTCGTTCCAGATATGGATCAAGAATTGTATCCTTCTCCTGTTCAATCACATGCCGGTATTCACGGAGTGATGAGGCACTAATCCCAAGATCTTCACTGATATCTTTCATGGTTTTATCGGATTTCAACAGGGATTCCAGCAGTTCACGTTCAAATGGCATCTTAAAGTCAAGATCACGGAACAGTTTCAGCCTTACACGGGCACGGGCCACAGTCTTGGACAACTTCTCATCACCAAGTTCACGCGCAATCTCGGTATCATTCTTACCCGCATAATAGGCACAAACAAGATTTGCAAGCTGACGTGGGGTGAGCTTTGTCCTGAAGTATTCCTGATTGATAATTTCACGCATAACTAGAGAAACTTCACGTTCTATTGCATCTGTATCACGAAGAGTGCCGTGAATTTTCTTCATTGGTTCAACAATAGTTGTTTTGCGGGTAATATTTGTAAACAGGTCCAAAAGTTCCTTTTTTTTATATATTTTATTCTTTCCTTTCTTTCTTTTATCTGCCATATTATATCTCACAAAAATTCTGGACTATAATACACTCAAATCTTTATATATATTCCGATTGCCCGCTGACAACTCATGTTAAAATATGTTTTATAATTACGAGTAAAAATATGATAACAATAGTGATCAACGATGGGGGATATATACGACAAAGTAAATGAACTGGCAAAGAGACGCGGATTTGTCTGGCCTACATCCGAATGCTACGGTTCAGTCGCGGGTTTCATTGACTACGGCCCTCTGGGTGCAATGCTTAAACGAAAGGTGGAAAATATCTGGAGAGATTTTTACGTAATCAGGGAAGGATATTACGAGATAGAATGCCCGACAATCGGTGCTGAAGCAATATATCTCGCATCAGGGCATGTAAGAGGGTTTGCTGACAAAATGTGCCAGTGCCCCCACTGTAATGAATACCACAGGGCAGACCATATCGCTGAGGCACATGGTACCAAAAATGCTGATATGCTGACTGCCATTCAGCTTACAGGAGTCTTAGAGGGACTGCCATGCCCCACATGCGGCGAACCGCTAGATGAGATAACGGTCTTTCACTTCAACCTGATGTTTGAGACCAGTATTGGCCCGGGCTCACAGAGAAAAGGTTACCTGAGACCTGAAACAGCACAGGGAATTTTTACTGATTTCAATCGTCTTACCCGGTTTTACAGGGAAAAACTTCCATTCGGTGCAGTGCAGATTGGAAAATCCTACAGAAATGAAATCTCACCAAGGCAGGGCATGATACGTCTCAGAGAATTTACCCAGGCTGAAGCAGAGATATTCGTACATCCGGAACATAAAGACCACCCGCATTTCAGTTACTATGCCAGCCGCATCGTGCCACTAAACGGGATTAAACAACAGGAAGAAGATAAAGAACCTTTATCCTGCACAATGGAGGATGCAGTGGAA
>DAOVRB010000145.1 GCA_030628325.1 Methanomicrobiaceae archaeon
AAAAAGTTAACAAAGAAACTTGCGGATATTCTCAAAAAAGAATCGTTTACTTAATCTGAAGCCGGCGAATGACCATAAAACACCATAATTATAAAGTCTTAACTACGGGGTTCATCAGATATATTACCCCGCCCCTTTTTTATCACAGTTAATATACCACCTTTTTTTGAATATCACTTCTTTCAGGATGTAATACGCCATTTACAGATCAAACAGGCAAAAAGCCCGCACTTTCAGTCACGGGGAGCTGACTGACTGATAAAGTTATATCATGAAAGATAATATAAAGAAGAACTATGACAACGCTCAGGCAGTATCTTGATAAAAACAGGTGTGCAGACGACCTGAAAAAACTTATAGAACTTATTGCACAGCAGGCAATTCCTATCAGGCAGGCATTCATTGCAAACCAGAATTATGCAGACACTGAAAATATATATGGTGAACAACAGGCAGCCCTTGACAAATGGGCGGATATTCATATCATAAATGTACTCAGGGATTCAAAGCTTGTAGCGGAAATTGCTTCAGAAGAACAGCCGGATATTGTTAAAATCCCTGAAGCTACATCAGATTATGCAGTAGTAATGGATCCTCTTGACGGTTCTTCATTAATCCAGGTTAATCTCTGTGTGGGTACAATTATCGGCATATATGAAAACGGCAGTGCTCTGCAGAAAGGTAAAGATCTGACTGCTGCGATGTATATGCTATACGGGCCAATGACAGTGCTTACGCTTACTATCAGGAAAGGCGTGTGTATATTTGCTCTCAACGAAGAAGGCGAGTATCTCCTTATGGAGGAGGGAGTAAAAATGCCGGAAGGCAACCTGTACGGAACCGGCGGCCTGAAACCGGACTGGCTGGATTATCATGCAGAATTTATACGCCGGATTGAAAACGAGGGCAGCAAACTGAGGTACTCAGGCTCTTTTGTCGCAGACTTCCATCAGATACTAAAATACGGCGGCATATACTGTTATCCGGCAGTTAAAGGGAAAGAAAAAGGGAAACTAAGACTTGTTTTTGAGGCAAATCCACTCGGTTTTATTGCAGAACAGGCAGGAGGTGCAATTACTGACGGGAAACGAAACCTCCTTGAAGTCAAACCGGATACTCCTGACCAGAAGACACCAGTCTATGTAGGAAGTCGGGGGATGATAGACAAAATCCAGGAGATCGTTTTAGAGTATTCTTAAGGAGTATGAGAAACTGTTCTGGATTTTTGACACCAGAAATTTCTTCACCCTCCTCATACAAAAAGGAAAGTTTAATTATATTATCCACTCATATTAAGGCAGATGGTTAACAGCATTGTTTTGCCAATAAAAAAGGTCTATGCACTTGTTGATTCAAAAATCACAGTTGAGATAAAGGACGATGTGCGCAAATTAGAGGGAAAACTCATTGCGGTTGATGAGCATCTCAACATCCACATGGACCAGACAAGTGAGTACACAAATGGTCAGAGAGGACGGAATCTTGGAACTGTTATCATCAGAGGAAGCAACATACTTACAATTGCACCAACACTCTGAGAAGGCATTATGTCAGACATTGAAGATGTAACATTTAAATTAATTCACTCGCATCCGGAAGGCGTTCTCCAGAGTGAACTCTGGAAATTACTCAAAATAGACAGTAGGAAATGTTCCCGTGTTGTAAAAAAAATGCTTGATGCCGACCGGATTAACCGGGTTGAATACAAAAAAAATGGCGTGAAAACATTTCTCCTGAAAGCAAAAAAGATAGCGGTAGATCCAAATCTTCTGATTGCTGGCGACGAACTGATCCCATGTATTAATTGTGAGGAAGAATGTTCTGTTGAGGACTGTCCCCATTTGATGGACTGGATGTATCAGCTTGCAATTGAAGAGTTTGAGAAGGAATAATACCCTCTCTCAGTAAAATCATTTCGAAATCTTTTTTTTATTGGATTACTAAATATCAGATCGTTGACACAATTCCAGCGTGATGATACTGCCAATTCACATATAATTGCAAATATCCTACTTGTTGTAATTGTATTAATTCTCGCAATTTTAGTTCTGCTGTTATGTAATATTCCAAACCTTTCTCTGCCGGGAACACCGGATGAACCACCGGTAATATTCAAAATAACGAAGATCACATCAGTCCCACCTGATTATACTGGAGTAATTATGATTTCTCATACGGGTCTCGAATATTATGAAAATGATCTGCTTTCAGCAAAAATTTACAAAGATGATCTCCTGATGGGCTGCCGGATTGCAACCTTAAACGGGCATAATTTCATTTCAACAAATCATATAGGTGTACAGACCATAGGGGGCACTGGATGTAGGAGTAACCTCTGGTATCCGGGCGAGAGAACAAAAATTGATATTTCAAATGGTCTGATTCGCCCGGGTGACAGTATCAGGTTTGATGTTATACAAAAACCAGAAGGCGATGTTATTTCAAGGGATACTGTGACTGTCTGAATTTGTAAACATTTTTATTACACAATACCATAATAAATTCACTTATATGCAGGTTAACCTGAAACGTTACGGCCTGTACCTTATCCGGTGGCAGTTGAGCACACCGATTCTTGCAGGCGTTCTTTATATCCTGGCGACGATGGACGCCCTGATAGCGACAGTTATTGCAAACCTGATTGGCGGCCTGATCTTCTTCTGGGTAGACAGATTCATCTTTACATCAAGGGCACTTGATGCACAGTGGGAAGTGCGTGAGAATATTAAATGTGTGGACTGTGGAAAGACTGCAAGAGGCTACAGGCTTGTTGCAACAGATACCTATGACAGAACACATGACAAAAAACCGGAATTCAGGTGCGAGGAGTGTTCAATTAAAAAATCAAATAAACTGAAAGAGAAAGGGTACCACCATTAATCACCTGAATAGAGTTTTTTGAGTACACTACATTTCATCCCACCCTCTAGGAATCAATTATATCCTCTACTTTTTCAGAATCTAAAGACAGAATCGAAGCAAAAGTTATAGATCGTCGTAGTGACCAAATATACACTACTTGACTGAATACAAGAGTGTCTGAGATGGCGGGGGTGTAAAGAGCAAGTTTGTAAGGTACCTTGGGACTGAAAGTGATCAGAAAAAAGTGCCACTTCCCAAAACAGAGATTGTTGGTTTCAAATTACCAGACAATTCATCACGTATTGGAGATGTAACTGCCATTTGGAAGGTTGCCCAGGATCTGGGATTGACCTTGAAAAAAAATATTAAAATCTGCTCTATGAACCTGACCAATGATGTGAGGGATCAGATGGTTGAACTTGACATGAAATCATTGATGGTTAATAGGAAGGTATCGGCAAAGTAGTGTACAGTTTTTCCTCTGTTCAGGTAATCATTATGAGAGGTTACCCTGCAAGTTGCAGTTTTTTCACTCTCACGCATATTCAGACAAACCTGTTTCATGCATAATATTCCATGGAAGATTTTGCAATAAGCCTCGCAACTCTCAGTGGTTCAGGCACTTTTCCGTCTTTAGTAAAATCGCTGCACAACCGGGATGCATCGTTAAACCCCATCCCCCATGACCTTACGAAAATTTTATATCCAGTTCTGATATCAACGGATTTACGCATTCCAAGTTTTTTGTAGGCATTCAGGCGCTTTTGATCACCGGGGAAATGATGAATAATATCCGCCTCAAGACCTTCTGAATCCTCATATGAAACCCCGATTACAGGAATACCTGTCTCTTCCAGTATCTTTTCAGGATCAATTACATTGAACCAGGAAATGATACATCCTGAAAGCATAATGCAGTTGATATCTTTTCGTGAGAGCATAGAGAATATCGACATTATAGCCTCTGTCGCATCCATTCCACCCACGGTTGCATTTGCAAATCCGATACCATCAATTACCATATCCTTTCGCATAACAACACCGGCAAGAGTCGACCGCTCACGCCCATAATAACTCTCAGCAATACCAAGCACACGCAGCCCTTTTTTTGCAATATGCATAAAAAGATCTTATTGACGCAAACATGTGAATACTTTTGGAAGGTATATGAGGTGACTACACCCTGCCTGAAGTTGTAGGTGTTCTGCCTGACGCTGAGACGTCATACACATTTTTTCAAAAGAATAAGCGTGTTTTTTGAATTTGGGCAATATCTGACATAATGCGCCTAAATGACAGGGAACTTCAGGTGTTAAATCTCCGATTTTACATGTTAAGACGAAAACCTGATATTCCAGGAAATTTGATTTACGACTATAATTCAGAATTATCCTTTGGGTTAATCCATGATTCGGGCATCAATTTCCCTGCCGGTCACAGCATCAATATAAATAAATCTCTCACCGGATTCTGTTGCCAGGTTCACTTCAAAAACAGGGTAATAAAACACCCTGTATTCGGTAA
>DAOVRB010000027.1 GCA_030628325.1 Methanomicrobiaceae archaeon
CGCATAAAGCGGGAGGCAGAAGGAATATGCTGACAATTGCAACAGGTAACAAAGCAGTAGCTACTGCCGTAAAAGACGCAAAGCCAAGAGTTATCCCGGCATACCCGATCACTCCTCAGACTGAGGTCGTTGAAGAGATTGCAAACTTTGTT
This sequence comes from Methanomicrobiaceae archaeon, assembly GCA_030628325.1. Taxonomy (GTDB): domain Archaea; phylum Halobacteriota; class Methanomicrobia; order Methanomicrobiales; family Methanomicrobiaceae; genus DAOVRB01. The sequence goes on from DAOVRB010000027.1 coordinate 153, forward strand.
TCATCGGGGGAACTTGATGCCCGGTATATCCCGGTTGAGAGTGAACACTCAGCAATGGCGGCATGTATAGGTGCTGCTGCAACAGGAGTCAGAACCTTTACTGCAACAAGTTCACACGGTCTTGTGTATATGTGTGAAATGCTGCACATGGCTGCAGGCTCACGTATGCCCATTGTTATGGCGAACGCCAACCGTGCTATCGGTCCGGGATGGAATGTCTGGGCAGAGCACACAGACTCCCTGTCAATGCGCGATACAGGCTGGCTTCAGGTATATGTGAGTTCTGTACAGGAAGCATACGATGCAACCCTCATGGCATTTAAGATTGCAGAAGATGATAGTGTGCTCCTCCCTGTGATGATTAACCTTGACGCTTTTATCCTGACACATATCACCCAGTCTCTTGAAACTGTGGAAGTTGGCGACTTTATCCCGCCGACAAACACTCCGCATGCAATTGACATGAACAAACCCGGTGGCTATGGTACACTTACTCCACCCACAGAACACTTCAAATTCAGGTGGGATATTGAGCGTGCACAGCGTGATTCTGTTGCGGTCATTGAAGAGACACAGAAAGATTTTGCAGAGCGCTTTGGCCGTGAATACGGCATGGTGGAGAAATACCGCTATGACGATGCAGACGTTGTTGTTGTTGCCATGGGAACTCTCGGAAAAGAGATGGAAGTCGCAGTGGACAAACTCAGGGAAGAGGGCATCAAAGCAGGGTCTCTTCGTATACGCTGGTTCAGACCATTTCCAAACCTTGACTTTGAAGGAAAAGATGTCGTTGTCATCGACCGTGATTACTCATTCGGGTTCGGCGGAATTGTGGCAAACGAAATCAGTGCAAAGACAGGGTGCAGGCTGTTCAGCGTGATCGCAGGTCTTGGCGGCCAGGAAGTCACCTATGATGATATTGCAGATTTTGTGAAGCAAAGAAAAGCCGGGGGAGAGTTCTGGTTCGGGGTGAATAAATAATGTATGAGATACGTCTTCACTCACGAGGCGGTCAGGGGGGTGTCACCGCTGCAAAAATTCTTGCATCCGCTGCTTTCATGGACGGAAAATATGCAACTGCATGCCCGTTTTACGGTGCTGAGAGGCGTGGTGCCGCTGTGGTATCGTTCATTCGTCTGGATGACCAGCCGATAAGGATATACTCACAGATACGCAGACCGGATCTTGTAATTGTCCTTGACAAAACTGTGATGGAAACTGTAGATGTCCTCCACGGCATCAAACCGGACGGCAAAGTACTTGTAAACAGTTCTGAGCCGGTTGATATGAAAGGGCATCAGACCTGCCATATCAATCTGACCGAAATTGCTCTTTCACTTGATCTGGTTATTGCCGGAAGCCCGATTTTAAACACACCGCTTCTTGGGGCACTGGCAAAGATGGGGCTGGCCTCCCGTGAATCAGTAATAACTGCAATTTCTGAGACATTTAAGGACGAAAGGAACGTCAGGGCCGCTTTAATGGCATATGAGGAGCTGCAACTATGAGTGCAAAAGTGGCAATATCACGCCCGATTGAAGGGGCATCCGGAAAGACAGGTTCATGGAGAACATTTCGGCCAGTCATTGACAGGGAGACGTGCAATGAGTGTGGTCTCTGTGCAATGTACTGTCCGGATGGGGTAATAGACGGTGATCTGAAGATTGACCTCGATTTCTGCAAGGGTTGTGGCATCTGTGCCAGAGAGTGCCCGAAGAATGCAATTAAGATGATTCGGGAAGAGGAGTGAGTTAACCAGCTGACTCTCTAAAACCCTGACACTTTTTTCATAAACCCGATTCTGTAATGCCCGGAATTAAAAGATCCTTTGGTGACAATCATGGATTTTTATCTGTATATCAAAACACATTATCACAATCCTGATCAAAACAGATACGTACATCGAAATACATCTGAAAATTGAGGAAAACATGAAATTAACCCACCTGCTATTGTTAGCTACAATCATTCTGTCATGCCTGTGGTTCCCGGTCTCAGCGACAGAAGATGGAAATTACATCTACTGGTATAACACCGGCACAGACCTTGCTAATGAAGGAAAATATGAAGAAGCACTAAACGCGATCAACAAATCCCTCAAAATCAGTCCGGATTTTGTTCTTGCACTCACAACAAAGGCAGGACTGTTGTCTGTATTAGGTGATTACAAAGGATCACTTCAGGTATCAGAACACGCAATCGCAATAAAACCCAGGCAAGCCGAGGCATGGATTAACAAAGCCAATGCTCTCATAAACCTTGGAAAATACGAAGAGGCACTTGAAGCATCAGAAGAAGCAATCAGGCTGGATCCTGACAACCTAAAAGCCTGGATCAACAAGGGCACTGCGCTCGGTTATCTCGGAAGATATAAAGAAGAGTTAATGGCAAGCGAAGAGGTACTGAAAATCAGCCCGGATGACGAAAGAGCTTTGTCAAACAGGTTCTATGCCTTAGCTATGCTCTCAGAGGCAGGAGAGGAAGAGGGACAGGGACAATTAAGCAACGAAACTCAGGATGTGGATAAAAATACAACAAACACAGTACCCACCCCAAAAGAATCTCCTGCAGGACTGATCACCGGAATAGTTGCAATGGGCATCTGCAGCATTTACTTCAGGAGAAGTAAATGAAATCATATGTAACATGCAGACACATATATAAATTTGAAATATTGATTGCCAATATATGAGTGAATCACTGCAAAACTCACAAAAAGCAACTATCATAATATTTTAGAGGATAATTTTTGCGGTGGTGCGTGATGGAATACCTCTGCAGTCAGGCAGGAGAATTATACAGATAATATATATCCCGCTGTCCTCTGTTAATTATCCCATAAACCGACCAGCCCTTTCCTTTAAGACCGCTTTAACCGGAATGAACACCCATATGGCTTTTGGTATTCCCGCCTGTGCAGGTTCGCCACTATAACTACACAAAAATTTGAAAAACAGATGTTGTCAGTAAAATCAACCAGAAAACATTGTTATTATTGAAATTTAAGATTTACCCGACATTTGTACTTATGGGGCACTGCCCGATATATTCCAGATCAAACTTATAGAAATGGGCATAGCCACAATTATGACAGCGGGTTGACAGGTGATTTGCCCCGACAACAAGGTCATGGACACCGTGTACGCCACACTTTTTGCAGATGGCATCAGTCTTAAGTTTCCAGACATCATAGCGGCCAATATGTGTATGAGTACCTTCAGGGACATCATAACCCTCCACCCGGGGAACAAATACCCGTGTTGCACCACAGTTTGCACATATAACTTCACCTTTCTGTGAAACTACTTTTATCACCTGATCTGCATCTACACCACAGTTATAGCACACAGTCCGGTATTTTGTGTAAATAAACTGTTCACTCATAATGGTCTATACGTAACTCTTATTTTAAAAGATGATCCTTTTCTGAAAGTATAGTGCCAAACGTTTCTTTTTAAATTTACAGGAAATACCTGATTTGACAGGCTCAATATTATACAACATGGATCAGCCACCTCAAAACTGAAATTACAGACATCCTGCCCGTATAATTTGTGATTTTGAAATATGCTCTAAAAAATAGTATGGATATTTTGCTGGATGGATTACATCATAGGAGGCATGCCACCCATGCCACCCATTCCGCCGCCCATTGCAGCCATCTCTTCCGGACTTGGCATGTCGCCGCCACCCATCTTGGACGCTGCGATGACATCATCAATACGGAGGATCATAACTGCTGACTCTGCAGCACTTGCAATTGCCTGGGTCTTTACACGCATCGGCTCAACAACACCTGTAGCAAGCATGTCAGCTGGCTTTCCTTCAAAGACATCAAGACCGACGGTCTTATTGCCGGCTTCGTGCTCAGAGCGGAGCGCAACAAGCATGTCAATTGGGTCAAGACCTGCATTTTCTGCAAGAGTACGCGGGATAATCTCAAGTGCAGCTGCAAATGCTTCAATTGCAAGCTGTGCACGACCGCCCTGGGTTGCTGCAAATTCACGGAGACGGAGTGAAAGTTCAACTTCAGGTGCACCGCCACCGGCAACAAACTTGCCATCCTCAATTGCAACTGCGACTACACGGAGTGCATCCTCAATGGCACGGTCAAGTTCATCAACAACGTGCTCGGTACCACCGCGGACAATTAATGTAACTGCCTTGGGGTTTACGCACTCTGTAACAAAGATCATCTCTTCGCCTGAGACTTTCTTCTCATCAACAAGCCCTGCTGAACCAAGCTCGTCTGCATCGATTGCATCAATGCTTGAGATAACGGTTGCACCGGTTGCCCGTGAGAGTTTGGTCAGGTCAGACTTCTTGACACGGCGGATTGCAAGAATACCTGCCTTTGCAAGGTAGTGCTGTGCAATGTCATCAATACCCTTCTGGCAGATCAGGACAGTTGCGCCGGAAGCAACAATCTTCTCCACGATTGCTTTGATCATCCTTTCCTCTTCATCGAGGAACATCTGAAGCTGGTCAGGGCTTGTGATTGAGATCTCAGCATCCACTTCTGTCTTCTTGAACTCAACAGCTGCATTAAGGAGCAGGATCTTTGCATCCCTGACAACTTTTGGCATTGCCGGGTGTACACGCTCTTTGTCGATTACAACACCCTCAACAATCTCGGAGTCCTCAATTGAACCGCCGACTTTCTTCTCAATCTTGACAAAATCAGTGTCAACGGTCCCGTCTTCATCTGCAATCATTGTGATTGCCCTGACAACAAGCTCAGTGAGTTTTTCCTTTGAGGCTTCTGCGCCCTTACCGGTCATTGCGGTGTCAGCGATCTTCCTGAGCATCTCAATGTTGTCCGACTTGACCTCAATTGAGAGGTCATCTAAAATTTCCTGAGACTTCTCTGCCGCCATGCGGTAACCATGTGCGATAACAGTCGGGTGCACGTCCTGTTCAAGAAGATCCTCTGAGCGTTTGAGAAGTTCTCCGGCGATGACAACAGCGGTTGTGGTACCGTCACCGACTTCGTCATCCTGAGTCTTTGCAACCTCAACCATCATCTTTGCGGCAGGGTGCTCAATGTCCATCTCTTTGAGAATGGTTACACCATCATTTGTGATAACAACATCACCGATGGTATCAACGAGCATCTTATCCATGCCTTTTGGTCCGAGAGTTGTACGAACAGCGTTTGCAACAGCCTTTGCTGCAGCAATATTTCCACCCTGTGCATCGCGGCCGCGTGTACGCTGGCTGCCTTCTTTAAGAATAAAGATTGGTTGTCCACCAAGATTTGCTGACATAATATATCTCCAATTATCTCTGAAAATGTGGTTTGTAGTTCTATATATATTCTTTCATTCGTCGATCAGTTCTATCAGTTCTGATCCATCTTTAAGAGAAGATAACTCACTCTCTCCTACAATAAGAGTTTTTCCGACTTTCTTTCTCTTTTTATAGTCAGTTATCACGCATATTGCCCGTGAATTTGTAATATCGGATATATTACCAATCAATGCAGCGCGCCGGATTATTTTCTGCGCAGAACCATAGCCGGCAAGGATTGTCTCCTCACCATAAGTTGCAAGTACCTGGAATGGTGCACGCTGCATTATATGGATTTCCAGACCCATTCTTTCAAAGTCTGAGGGGACATTTTCTACACCTGAAACATCCCTGTAATCAAAAACAGACTCATGTGAAAGGAGATCAATCGCCTCCACAATAGCCGTATCAAATATTTCTTCCAGTTTTACCGCGACATCAAGGGTTGTACTCATCCCGCTTTCATACTTACTGATAGTGCGGCGGGATACGCCGAGAATATATGCAAGGTCACCCAGCGACATCTGGTTACGCTCACGGAGCGTATGTAAGAGATTGCCATTGATATTAACATACAGACCACCAGGGTGGGCATATACAAGAGGGGGAATCTCTTCCACAAAATAGTCATACAGTGTCGTCGCACTGGTGGCAATGATACCATAGCGGAGGTATACAGCACCCCTTTCAAGATCCATATCCCGTGCTTTTTCACCCACAATCAACGGTTTTCCACCCAGATAGCGTGCGATAATACTAAGATCACGTGCACTTCCCTCAGTTACACTATCAATGTGCGGAACAACTTTAATTACAAGAATTACTCCGTTTTTTCCTGCTACAAGGTCAAAACTTCGCGGGCGCATCCCGTAGCGTTCTGAAACATTGTAACCCCCCATGATAATAATGCTAATCACAGTCTGGATCAGCCTTTCTTGTGTCATCAGCCCTATGTTTCTATAGAGAAGGAGATCTTATAAAATATACTGATATGCGGATTGGTGTGGACGATACAGACTCGCCTGAAGGCATGTGCACAACATACCTTGGGATGGTGCTGATAAAAAGACTCATTAGTGCAGGATTTTCCATAAAAGACCGGATGCTCGTTCGCCTCAACCCGAATGTACGCTACAAAACAAGGGGGAACGCTGCCATATGTATTGAAGTGGAAGGCCGAAATGCCAGAGACGCATTTGAGATTGCCTGTGCCTGTGTAGAAGAACTGGCCGATTTTTCCTGTGAGAATACAAACCCCGGTGTTGTGGTCATAAATAAAGAGATCAGCCCCGAATTTTACAAAAAAGCCCTCCGCCATTTCTGCACAATAGAAGAGACAGAAGAGCTCCTGAAAAAAGAAGGGGCATTATTCAAAGGATGGAAAAATAAAAGGGGCCTGATAGGTGCTACAGCTGCCGTCTCAGCAGCTTTCCCGGACCACACATACGAGCTTCTTGCATACCGCAATCTCCGGGATCATAGTGAACGCTTTGTTGACCGTGAATCGGTTTTTATTGCCGAGGCCACTACATACCCCCATACATGGGACTCGGTTGATATCGAAAATGACGTAGTAGTCTGTGTTCCGCACACACCAGATCCGGTAATATTCGGAATCAGGGGCGAATCCCCAAAATGGGTGGACCGGGCACGCTCAGTAATTATATCAGAAGAACCTGTTGCAGAGGAAGTGTACAGGACAAATCAGGGAACCGATGCCCATTTAACAGACGGAATTATCGGCGAAATGCTTGATGGAAGATCCTACAGAGTATGGGGGTCGGTTTCATCACTCCCGGCTACGGGAAGAGGCGGACATGTCTCATTCAATATTGAGGATAACAAAAGTTCAGTCCGCTGCATGGCGTATGAACCCACAAAAGGATTCAGAAATATAATCAGGCATCTGATACCAGGTGACTGGATTCTTGCAGTGGGAAGTTTCAAAGGAGACAGTATCAACCTTGAAAAGATCTATCTTGATTCTCTTGCAAAAGATACTATCACAAAACCCCCTCTCTGTGAAAAATGCAAAAAAAGGATGACAAGTGCCGGCACAGGGAAAGGATGGAAATGCAAAAAATGCAGTGCACGCGCTTTTGAACCTGAAATCGAAACAATTCAGAGAACGATTCAGACCGGCTGGTACGAAGTCCCCCCAATCGCACGACGACACTTATCAAAGCCACTTGTCCGTGAAATAAGAGAGATGGAAACGCCCGCCGTTGATTCTCAAAACAACACAGGTTAAGAACAAAATAAATTTAATTTAGCCCATTCGTTTGTGTCTGCTGGTTTGTGTCTGCTGTCACCTGAGGAAATGCCCGGGGCACAGGGGATTAACATGAAGGAGTAAACACACTCAGTAAACACACTCACTCCATTTCAGACATCCCACACTTTCATCAGACAGTGCCGAAAGCCCATGCTTCATGCACGTTTCCAGAGAGATTAGGTTTTCGACTATAAATACCGTTTTTCAGGTCTTCCACCGTTTCAGGTTTGGCAGAAATTCTTTAAGCATATTTTCTGCATCTTCATAGGGCAGAATGTTCATGTCAGCCATAGTCGCTGCACAGAAATGTGTCATTTCAGAAAGGGTGATCTCCGGCTGTGTGAACTCACCGTTCAGGTAGCAGAATATACAGTACTCTTCTGACTTTGAACCGTCCGTTTCTGTTCCGAAGTCTTCAGAATTTTGCATAGGCATCCCGCATGACTGGCAGAACGGGCC
>DAOVRB010000241.1 GCA_030628325.1 Methanomicrobiaceae archaeon
TAAGCATTGTAAATGTACCAAGTACATTGGTATTTACAAAGACAGAACCACCATCTATTGAACGATCAACATGGCTTTCTGCAGCAAAGTGAACAACAGTGTCAATTTCATATTTCTCCATAACAGAATTTACAACATCAGAATTACAGATATCTCCATGAACAAATGTGTAATTTTTATTCTTTTCAATATCCCTGAGGTTTTCCGGGTTTCCTGCATAAGTGAGGATATCAAGATTTATAATTGAAATACCAGGATATGTCTCAAACATATATCTGATAAAGTTACTTCCGATAAATCCACAGCCACCAGTTACTAGTAAATTCATATTATGTCTCCTGTAATTTATCCGTGTTTCAGACCGGGAGTTAATCCCCAGTCATATGGAATTTCATCCGTGTCAGGTGGAAGTCTGAACTCATCAGGGTCTGCATAATTATATGGTAGTGTTGGAATGCTGACAAAAAATGCTGTTTCATTTCCAATCCCCTTGAACCCGTGATAAACTCCTGGGGGAACGCTGACTAAGACTGGATTTTTCTCGCCAACAAACAATTCCATAATCTGTTTATAGGTTGGAGAATCTTCCCTTGCATCATAGAGAGCAACTTTCATCATTCCATGAACACAGGTGAAATTATCAGTCTGCTTCTTGTGATAATGCCACGCCTTGACAACACCAGGATATGCTGTTGTACAATAGACCTGTCCAAATTGAGTGAACATTTCTTCATCAGAGCGAAGAATTTCCATCAACCAGCCACGTTCATCAGGGATTACTTTTAATTGTTTTATATAAACCCCATCAATTCCAGCATTCATAGTTAAACTCTTTGCATTTGTTGTTAATAAATAGGCATCAGTCGACTCTGAAAATATTTTAAACATTATGAATCTATCTTCTTAAAGCCATGCATATTTTTAAAAATGTCCTCCTATTTCTAAATTTTTAGACAAAATTTCAGGTTTATTCAGAAATAGAAGAGAATCCCCTTCAACTGCTAAATTATATATCAGTGCCTCCTTATTAATAAAATTGGTTTCAATTTCGCACGCTTTTATTTGCCTTAAAAGAGAATTTTTGTTACCATAACTTGAATTCAAAACCCACTCCCCCCCCGACACCCCGTAATACACACCCCCACACATCTCCTCCTAAAGTCCGTATTCACTTAAAAAGGCATTTGACACAACATTCGCCATAAAAAAGGTCCGGTGGTCAGAAGGATTAATAGTAACATGCCCATACCCCGGCGGTATAAAAACCGTGTCGCCGCCACCGATACCGGCACCGTTGCCATCACCGTTGCCATCACCGTCACCAGCCGCAGCTGCAGCCGAAACTAAAACAACGTCACTCAAATCCTTCGTCCGGAGCAAAAACTGTGCTTCACCTGCAGGCACCTGGCAGAGTTCCGGATAGCCGATGCCTGACGTAGAGTGTGGATCGTTGGGGTGATAATGGCCCTTTGGTCGTGACGTTATTCGCGGCCCGGCATGGCAGGCGGGATTACAGTAATGGTAAGCGCTCACAGCAATGCAAATCTTTGAGATACCTGAGATAATGAGAATATATGAACAGAAACAATGAGGGTACATCATGAAACTGAAAGTCATAATACACGAAGCAGAAGAGGGGGGGTTTTGGGCGGAAGTTCCGTCAATCCCAGGCTGTGTTACTCAGGGAGACACTTTTGACGAATTATTAATTAATATCTATGATGCCGTCGAAGGCTGCCTTTCAATCGATGTCACTGATATTAACATATCAGAAAAAGACAGAGTTATGGAGATTGCCGTTTGAAACCGGTGGCGGATTCTTTGTCGAACCCGGAAAACTAGATCAGGTCGAACTCACTGACGGGAAATCGGTTATTACTGAAGTCTCTGAAAGACAGAGGGAGATCCCTGAGGCACTGGAGATGAATCCGCATCCTGCCGGGATCATGATCGAATCATGAATTCAATAGTTACCTAAAACTGTGGGAGGTGAATTTCATCAGGTAAATTTATCGGATAACGATTTTTTGAAGGCAATGAAATATAAATATTTGAAGCACAGTGATAAAATAAGATGTACTAAAGAAGGGATAAAAATATGGAAGCAATCAAACAAATCGTAAGGATCCCTGAAAACCATGAGATACGGATAAAAATTCCTCAGTATATACCTGAAAACGAGGAGGTGGAAGTAATTTTGATTTTCAGGAAAAAACCAACTACTTTTAACCAGAAAATCAGCGAACTAAGAGAAGCTATAGGGGATAATCTTTTCCTCAATGACCTTAGAGACATTTCAGAGGATTTTAAAACTGTTGATTTAGAAGGATGGGAAGAAAATAATGGAATATAGATGGCATATATTTCCTGCCAGTCTTGATCCGGTAATTGGTTCTGAACAGGGAAGAACACGGCCGGTTCTGGTAATAAGTGGGGAGGAAATAAATCAGATTTTGCCGGTAGTAAATGTTCTTCCTATAACTTCAAGAAAACCCGGCAGAAGAATTTATCCTAACGAGGTTCTGATACCTGCCGGCAGTGGTGGATTGGAACTTGAATCTATCGTACTCTGCTATCAGATAAGAACGCTGGATAAAAGACGTTTAATGGGAGTGATGGGTAAAATTGATGATTTGGAATTCCAGGAAGGAATAATTGATGCTTTGTCCTTTCAATTGGAAATTGTAAGATAGGGATTGCAGTTCAAAAGTGAACTACCCCTGAGCTAAAGACTCCGGGGTAGTTCACAGCAGGATTCAAAGAGAAGTTCTGAATCAGAAAAGTGTACGCGATGTGTTGAGCCTTACCAATTATATATTAACTATGTCCGGTCAATGGAATCATATATTTTAAATGAACAAAGTCCTGTTTTTTAATAGAACACATTCACATATTTTCAATGAACAAATATATCTATTTTAGATGCATACATCTCACATATGATAGAAAAAGTAAAATTACGGCAGGTTATAATCTCACAGAACAGACAATTGTATTCAGACTCCGGGATTAGAAGAAACTGTGAGATAAAACCTCTGAAAAATTTTGTTACAATAGTTTCAGGCATCCGGAGGTGCGGCAAGTCCACATTACTCAGGCAATACCTTCCTGAAAAAAAGCCGGTATATTATATTCATTTTGAGGATATCCGTTTAGCCTCATTTGAGATAAAGGATTTTGAGAAGCTGGAAGATATTTTTGCAGAAGAGTTAGGCAGTTCTGAAATATACTTCCTTGATGAGATACAAA
>DAOVRB010000072.1 GCA_030628325.1 Methanomicrobiaceae archaeon
ATTATTCATTGTTATGTAGATTGATCTTTGAATTCATATTTATACAGGACCCTGCCCATCCAGTGCTGATCTGACAGGACAGTAATTAAGCATGAAAATGAAACTCACATTTGCTATAAAAGTTAAAATTCCAGATTGACTTTTATCGTTTTCTGTGTGATAACCACGGCCATCACGTGCGTTTAGCATGAAAGTGGCATTTGCCACTTTCAGCAAACAGTGCCTGAACGCTTACGCGTCAGGCACGTTTTCAACAACCGGATTGTCCTCGTTACACAGTCCTGACAGTACTCGGAAACGTGCACTCTGGCAGAATCTCAGGTTAATATCATCACAAGAACTAAGAAATAAGACACGAATTCTGAGAAAAAGCTAAAGCTACTGCTCTGCCGATCAGCCGGTTTTCACGATCCTGGATAAAATATAATTGCAGAACGCGTTCACATTCTCGAAAAAAAGTACAGTAATAGCAATAATATTAAAAACATCAATAATAATAGATTAATTAGTAATGATCATAACGAAAATACTGATGCTGAAGGTAATAATACCTGTGAAATTTAATTAACCAAGGTGATAATGACGGGAATGATACTAACAATCTCTCTCAAAAATAATCTTTTATTAACATGTGGTAATGAAAGGGGAACAGAGCGGGAAGACTCTGCCTATCAGGGTGTGGTAGTTTGCACATACTGCAGATCAAACAGATATCGGTTGTGGTCAGATAATGTTTTTTCATAGATCACTCTTTTTGCAATCAGTTGGGAGAGATGGTAAAATATGATGCTTTTCATAAATTCCGTCATCATTTTTGTATTTGAAATCATAATATACCAATGTGCCAGAAATAGTATACAGGACTGCTCAGGAACTATGATTACAGGAGTGAAATTATAATGGTGTCTGACCTCCTCAACAAAGTTATTGAAAACTCAAAATACGAGGGTGAGTTTGAGTTTACAGAAATATTAAATTATACAAAAACTGCAGGGACGAGTGGCATTGCAGTATATGAGAATGTCAGGGGAAATTACATTCTTATCTTCGTTAAAGGAGAGGTAAATGGTGCAATACTTATTGACGAAAAAGGTATGCTTTTTGGAGACAAAGTCCTGTATCTTCTGGAAAAATCAGGACATTATAATCTTTATTCAACATCTGACGAAATATCAGAGGCTATTGCGGCACGTTGCAGAATCTACGAGAAAAGCCATCTATATTCACTCCTTTCCCGTGAACTGCCATCAATAAGAACCGGAAACAAGAAGATAATGGGTAAACTCACAATTCTCATCAAATCAGGAGATCAGTATCTGCAGGGAATGAGAGTTATTATCAAAAGAGGAAAGCAGGTAATTACTGCCGATTTCACGACCACTGATGGCAGTGTTTCATTTAAATTATTAAATGGGAATTATGACTGCATTGTACAAAACCGTGAAAAACAATCAGAAATATTTAAAATTGATTTTGCCGGGAGAGATAGCGAAGTTGAAATATATCTAAACGGAGGGAAATAAATTGGGAGAAAAAAAGAAAAAATGGAATCTGAGAGGCATACTGAAAAAAAAAGAACATAAGGAGGATATGTTGGATCATAGCAAAGAGAGCAGGCTTGCAATTGATAAAACAGAAGAGGATATCTATATAAATAAAAATACCACCTGCAAAAGTGGTGATGAGGTTCCTGCTATCAATTATAAATTTAATAATAACAATAAGCCTTCCAAAGAACTCAAAATTCCTGAAATAAAGAAACCAGGTGGAAATGCCAAAAAAAAGAATAAACTTAGGGAGATCCTGAATAATATCAAAACAATAGAAAAAACAGAAAAAGAAAAACAGCTTAAGGCAGAAACGGGAAATCAATCCGATCATCTCCAAATCGAAGAAGTGCAGATACAAAAAAATATGATTACACCGGAGAGTGACGAATACCGGAAGTTAAAAGAGGAGCCTGGAATTTTTGCAGAACAACCACAACCACAATTAAAGTCTGACTTTTCTTCACAGATTGATAAGATGGTTTATTCTTATGACAAAACTCCGGATTATACTGATAAGGAATCATTAAAACAGGATGTAAAATCCGTAGAACCGGATATTGAAACGGATGCCAGCCAGCATAAAGAAGTGTACAAACCTGTGAGAGATCAAGTCGCAAAAAAGACACGCTGGTCTGATAAGACCGCAGAAGATGTAGGAGTTTCTGAAACTATAATATCTGTAGATAATATTGAAAAATATTCTGACCTTATTCTTCCAAAAAGTGTAACATTCAATATAGAGGAACTTCATATCGATCAGTCCAAAAACTCACTGGACCTGAGTGACAGGAATGCAATAATGGCAGATATTGAGGGAATAGCCAAACCCACATTCATTCCAAAAGCCATCAAAGAAATAAAACCTGAAGTTTCACCTCAAAAAAAAGATGTCAAAAAATCGAGATTTGACAAATTTAAAGAACTCAGGTTTGGTAAGGCTGCCACACAGGCAAGTGAAAAATACGACATTAAAATACACGGTCCCATTGTTAATCTGTATCTGAAACCTGAAGAAGGGGTGGAAGAAATTGAAATTTATCAGGTAAATGAACCCTATGCATATGTCCGAATAATATATGACAATAATTCACATGAATACAATTACCAGATTATCGAACCTGAATTGTCTGATGCTGAAAAAGAACTATTAAAAGAACTGGAACAGGGCCTTTTTGAAACCCTGGATGTCAATACCAAAGACATGACTACAGACGTAGCCATAAAAACACTTACTAATGCCATAGATGTGCTCATCTTAGACTATGGAATTAAATTATCTCCTGTCAGCAGAGAAAAAATCCTTTATCATATTAATAAAGAATTCCTCGGTAACGGCATGATTGATGCAATTATGCATGATAAATATATTGAAGATATTTCATGTGACGGACTGAATAGCCCGATATTTGTTTACCACTCAAATTATGAATCTCTTCTTACCAACCTGAAATACACCAGTGCGACAGAACTTGATTCTTTTGTCACAAAACTGGCACAAAAAGCAGGAAAATATATCTCAATTGCCGAACCCATGCTTGATGCAACAATGACAGATGGTTCTCGTATACAGATGACATTGGGGCAGGAAGTTACGGCACATGGTTCTACATTTACGATACGTAAATTCAAAGATGAGCCAATAACACCAACGGACCTCATTGAATGGGGAACATATTCACCCCTTTCAGTTGCTTATATCTGGCTGGCAGTGGAAAATGGACAGTCATGTATATTTGCAGGCGGCACTGCATCAGGAAAAACAACTTCGCTGAATGCAATTTCGCTCTTTATACCATCACTTGCAAAAATTATTTCTCTTGAAGATACAAGAGAACTAAAATTACCGCACCAGAACTGGATCCCCAGTATAACACGAGAATCATTTGATACTGACGGGAAGGGTTCAATCGACATGTACGAGTTACTTAAAGCTGCACTTCGTCAACGTCCGGAATATCTGATCATAGGTGAGGTCAGGGGAAGTGAGGCACTCACTCTCTTCCAGGCAATGAGTACAGGACATGTAACTTATGCCACAATGCACGCTGATTCTGTTGCAAGTATGGTTCATCGTCTTGAAAACGCGCCACTGAATGTTCCCCGTAATATGCTCAGTGCACTTAACCTGGTCAGTATTCAAATCCAGACACATATTGGTGGAAAACGTATCAGGCGGAACAAACAAATCATTGAAATACTGGATATTGACCCCAGAACACACGAACTGATCACAAACGAAGTCTTCAGGTGGCACCCCACAACAGACGAGATCAGGTATTCAGGAAAATCCTTTATCCTCGAAGAGATCATGGAGGAACGCGGATGGAACGAAGCCCGTATGCATGAAGAACTAAAAAGAAGACAGGAAATCCTTGAATGGATGAGAATTAAAAAACTCAGAAATTACCAGGATGTAAGCAAAATACTAATCTCCTACTCCCGTAACCCCGAATCAATTATGGAACTGGTGAGGGCTGATCTATATGAATAGTTATGAACGATTCTGCTTCAACCTGATTGGAGACAGGATGAAAGCAAAAAGGTCTGACTATCATGACCTCAGAAATAACATGATGCGTGCCCGGATGACAGTTCCGTTTGAGGCATATCTTGCAACAACATATATCAGCGCATTAATCAGCGGACTATTCTTCGCAGGCGCTGTCGGCCTCTTCACATATTTGTTTAAAATCCCTGAAATGATAGAATATAAAGGTGTACTCCCGGCTGTAATTGTATCACTCAGCAGTTACAGTTTGATAATCTGCACAATAATTGCAGTTATTGTCTCGCTCATTGTCTTTGGAGGGACAACATATTTTGTTTTTTTGCTGTACCCGGGAATTCTCGCAGGTGAGAGAAGACGCAATATTGACGCTACCCTGCCTTATGCAATTAACTACATTACAGCCATGTCAACTGCAGGCATTACCCCGGCTGAAGTATTTCGCCTGCTTGGAGACAGTAAAATATATGGTGAATGTGCAGTTGAAGCAAGATATATTACCCGTGAGGTAGAGCTATTTGGAAAGGATCTGCTGGATGCACTCCGTATTTGCTCGTCATATACCCCAAGCCAGAGAATGAAAGATTTCCTGCAGGGCTCTATGGCAAGTATTTCAAGCGGTGGCAACCTGACTGAATATTTCAGGATAAAAGCTGAGCAATACAAGCATGAAAATCGCCTGAACCAGAAAATGTTCCTGGAAACACTCGGACTTATATCAGAATCTTATGTGACGGCACTTGTGGCAGGAACTCTTTTCCTCATTATTCTGCAGTCAGTAGTGTCAACAATCAGTGGCAGTTCTTCCCCCCATTTCCTATATATAATAATATACGGAATAATTCCCCTTGGAAGCCTGATGTTTATTATTATAATCAGTTCTATGACTCCGGAGATCTGAGATGAAATTAAACAAAATACTGAAGAATTTTTTAAAAAGGTCAGAAAACAGGAGAGATGATAAACTGGAAGATGGCCTGTGTAAAGGCAATATACAGGAAGAAAAATTTTCAGAATCTGAAAAACAAGACAGGCACATCACTGATAGGATTAAATTCCATCATGCGCGTATGGATGGAATCAATAAAATTAAGGATAAACCCATTGCTGTTCTGACTGAAAAGCCCATAAACGTACTGATTCTCACTCTTCCACTTGCATTTCTTACACTCATAATTGGTTTTATCTATATAATCAATGAATACGGAATAGGGGTTCTGTTCAACTCAACACTAATTGATGATATTCTCGTAATATCTCTCCTGATAGCAGTGCTGCCACTTGCCGTACTTGATTATACAGAAGGGCGGAGAACCAGGAGTCTTGAAATTTCACTTCCAAACTTTTTCAGGGATGTAGCAGGAATGAACGAAAGTGGAATGACACTCCCAAACGCAATTCATATCGTTGCTGACGGAGAATATGGGAAACTCACGCCTTATGTTAAAAAACTTGACAATGAAATGTCATGGAATATTCCATTTGTTAGTGCAATATACCATTTTGGGTTAAACCTCGGCACTCCACTCGCAATGAGAACTGTTGACCTTATCGCAAAAGCAAGCACTGCCGGAGGTGATGTCAGTGAAGTGCTTCGCGCTGCAGCTAATGATTCATATGAATTTGTTAACCTTGATACAGAAAGAAGGAATAATATGATGATTTATGTCGTCATTGTCATGATATCATTCCTTGTGTTTCTGTTTGTCATTGCTATTATGACAGGTACATTCCTCACCACTATGGCAGCGGCAGGAGCTGCAAGTTCCGGTAGCGGTGCCGGAATGTCATTTGGAGGCTCACTTGACATTGATTTTTACCGCCGTCTCTTCTCACACGCAGCAATGATACAGGGATTCTTCTCAGGACTTGTAGCAGGGCAGATGGGAGAAGGACGGGCACTTGCAGGACTTAAATACTCAGTTATTATGCTCATTATCGCCTGGTTTACATTCAGATTCTTCATCTGAAAACAAAATTTTTTAAAAGCTGCCAAATACTAATTCAAACCAAATAGTGCCTGGTCAACTCTCAGGTACCTGATAAAACCTGGATAACTTTATCGGACATTTCTGGCAGGTTTCATGATCTTTCCTTTCCAGATTCAATTATTCCCTGATTATACAGGCTGTGACAGAACTGTGCAGCCAAAGTTATACTATTTAACATCATCTCAGAAAGAAGCTCAAGTTAGGCTTATTTTTTGCAGATTAAGCATTGTGTCACAGCCTGTATAGTTAAAAACCATACTTTGCTATAAAAATCAAAATCCGGACGATC
>DAOVRB010000155.1 GCA_030628325.1 Methanomicrobiaceae archaeon
AACTGAGGATAATGCAGTGGAGCCTTCAGCTGCACTGGTAACATACCGGACATATAAAGAGGAAAGTCAGGCACCAGTAAGGTTTTTGAGGTTCCCGGGAGAACCACATCATCCGGAGAAATATGTTCACCAGTTCAGAAAGGTTCAGGAGGAGCCTGACTGGCTGGAAAAACACCTGTTTTCGTGATTTAGGGAATGGTGGGTATGGAGTACTTAAATAACACCAATTTTAAATGGACTATTGTTCAGGGATATTATTCACAGTTTCATTCTATAAAAGCCAGTCCAACCAAAGCTTGATATACTTCGACAATAATTATCATCTTATGATAACCGAACTGCCTGAAAGTTCAGGAAGAGATATTGGATTTCTGATTCAGGGGAAACTGACTGATGAGGATTACAAACAGACACTCATCCCGGTAATAGAAGAAGCATTAAAAGACCAGCAAAAGATCAATGTCCTTTTTCAGATGCACTTTTTCAGGGGCTGGACGGGTGGTGGTACCTGGGATGACCTTGTCAACTGGCCAAAAGCCAAATCAATCGGACGAATGGCCATTGTATTTGATGGGAAATGGGACGAATTTATGAGCTGGATTTTCAAAGCATATGCCTTTGTCTCCCATATAGATATCAGATTTTTCCACGAGGAGCGCCATGAGGAAGCCTGGGAGTGGCTACGGACGGGATAAAAATAAAGATATATAACTATTTTTAGGCAGGATAAAGGCTTATATTCTGACCATTTTTCACCACGAAATCAACTTCAAATCCGCCTTTGCCCTTCCAGTAATAGATTTCGTCATAACGACACTGTTGGAAATTCCAGTGTTTAGATTATTAGTGTGGAAGGATTGGCGGTAATTTACTTGTTTTAAAAATTTATAACTGACTTTTCAGATAGTGCCCATTAATATTGCAGAGGTTGTGAATAATGTTTTATAGTTAGTGTTCGTATATACGAACAAATGTTCTATATGGCGAACATATGTTCTGAAAAGTCCTTTATTATTGTCAGGTATCTTGGCAGAAGGTATAACAATTCCTTTTATGTGAGAGAACTTGCCAGGGAACTGGATCTTGCTCTCGGCCCTGTTAGTGAAACATTAAAGGAACTTGAAAAAGCCGGAATTCTGGAACGGAAAGTCAGGGGGAGAATTGTTACATACAGGGCAAATATGGAAAGCCCGCTTCTGCGTGAGATGAAAGTAATAATTACACTTTTAGAATGCAGTCTTTTTTTAATGGAGCTCAAAAAGGCAGCTTTAAGGGTAATTCTTTTCGGCAGTTGTGCAAGAGGGGAGGATACTTTTGATAGTGACATTGATCTTCTGATTGAGACTGATGATAGAGAAAAAGCTGCATCTGTGGTTAATTCCAATGAGTTTATCGGGGGCAGGAAACTGTCTGCAATTATTATGTCTCCGGATGAATTCAGGAGCCTTAAGGGAAGGGATCGTCCGTTTTATGAGAGGGTAATGCAGGGAAAGGTACTTTACAGGAGAAATGAAGATGAGATCACGGTTTGAAAGATGTCTTGAGACCAGAAAGATTGTAAAAATTGAAAAAGACAATGCCCTTGTCTTAAAAGAGATAACAGAAGCCGGGAGGGATCTGGAATCTGCAAAAATTTCACTTAATAACGTCAATTTTAAATGGGCTATCGTTCAGGGATATTATTCACAGTTTCATTCTATAAGGGCACTTGTTTTTTCTGAAGGTTACCGGGAAAAGAGTCATTCATGCCTTCGTTCTGCTGCCGAAGCTCTTCTTTTTGATGCCGGTCTAATTGACCGGGAAGTTATTGAGGGTTTTTCCTATGCGATGAGGGTTCGTGAAGCAGCAGATTATAATTCAACATACACCGAAGATACTTCCATTGATGTTGTAGATACGGCTGAGAGAACATATGATATTTCAATGGGGATAATTGGTAAAATAAGTGAATTTTGATTAAATTACCTTATAATCTCCTATTGTGCCTCTGATGATCTCCTTTTATTTTCCTTTTTCTGTGACAGGCGTAATAACCGCATCAACAAATATAGCCATCAATGTTCGTATATACGAACGATTGTTCGGTATTCAGAACGTAATTTCCGGAAAGTGATTGTCGCTCCTCCCCCAGATTTCTCAAAACCAAAAAACAAACCTCCCCCACTATAACAATAAAATCATCTAAAACAAATTACATAATTCATAATAAGATCAAAAAAAATATTACTTTGTACAGTGGATGTGATAAATGTGGGCATTTTCAGCAGAACAAATTTTACAACTTTCATATTTTTCATAATTTTTATATCATTATTAGTTCTCACCATATCACCGGCATCAGCGTTATATGAATTTGAAGGGATTCCGCTTGATACCAGAGCAGTTGGTGAGATAGAAGGGGACCTGATAATATCAGGCACATACGGGATTTCCGCACCTCCTCTTTCACATACGGTCACACTACCGGCAGCACCTGATTTTGCCTGTGTCTATACCGGTGTCTGGGGAGGGACTGAGAAATACACGGGCTGGGTTGAAATTGCGATAAACGGAGGAACTCCTAAAAGATTTAATCTCTTAGGTGAAGACGACTGCAACCCTGATGTCTACGCATCCAGCCACGGAACCTACTGGGTTTCACATGACGTTACAGCTCTCCTCACAAAAGGCGACAATGAAATTACGGTTACCACAAGCCGCGGAGAAAAGGGAAACCGGCTTGACGGCAGGGTCTATGGCATAACAGTCGTTGCCGCAGTCCCGGGAAATCAGGGTCGTATCGTCCAGTACTGGATTGCCGCAGGAAATGAGAACCTCCATGGTGAGGGCTGGGCAGGGACAAACCCGACAAAAAAAGACAGCTCGTCATGCACCTTTGAAAATGCCAACCTCAAAGGTCTGGAATCGGCCTGGCTTGGGGTAGTGCTGACTGCAACAAACAGCGGCCAGCCGGATTACATTCTCTTCAATGGCAAAGACCCCTCAGTAGCAGGCACAACCGAGATCGGAAATGAAATCTCCTTTGATGCCGGAGGGAGCGTCGGCACCGGCACCGACAGTGGCACAGGCACCGCCACCGCCATCCAGTCACGGTATGTTGATGCTGAGATTTTTGATGTGACCACTCTCTCAGAGAATAAAAACACAATCGTCTTTGAAAGAGGCCGCGACTTAAACGGCGACGGGAAGATCGCCACATCCGGGCAGGAGACAGAAGGCGAAGACTATATCCACCCCTGTATCGCAGTGCTTGCACTGGAAAAGACAGGAGTGTCTCTTAAACCGGATTATGCCGTTGAAAAACTCTCATCTGAAAATGCCTACACAGACAGGACTGCCACACTCACAGCCCGGATATATGCATACGGCTCTCACATCACCACCAAACCAGTCAGTGTGATCTTCACTGACAATGGTGAGGTAATCGGGACAAAGGATTTTGTTACTGACCCTGATGGCATCTCTGATGTCAGTATACAGTGGAACCCGAAACCAGGGACACATACCGTTACCGCCACAGTCAGCGTGCCAGAAGACCGGGATAGTGTAAATGACAGTAAAGAAATTTCAGTCACTGTTGGCACGCTCCCTGAACTAAAGGTCAGTAGCAGCGCCCCGTATCGGGCCTCGGAAACCGAAACCCAAAACCCGTCTGCTCCAGCGAAGTCGCCCATGTTCCCCCTTATCGCAGGTTTCGGGATAGCGGGTGCGTTTATCTTCACACGCAGGGGAGAGAATCGTCGCAACCTCTTTTTAATTACTGCTATTCTCTTCACTCTCTTTCTCATCACTCTGGTGGTAATCCAGCCGGCCGGTGCGTCTGCGGGATATGTGGAATATATCCTCCCGCTCTCAGTCACCAACACAGGAGGGAGCGATGCACCGCCGTTTTTTGTCACAGTCTACCTTGACGGAGAGAAGACAGCGGTCAGGCAGGTTGAATCCGGACTTTCAGCAGGCAGTACTATTGATCTGAATATCCCCCTCTTCACGACCCCGGGCAGCCACACAGTAAAAGTTGTCGCTGACGGGAACGGAGATGCGACTGAGCAGTCCAAAGAGAATAATGTACATGAGGTGGTCTATGACTTCCCGTAATCTCTTCTCACCTGCCACAGTCCCTGCAGCCCTTGCAGTCCTTCTTCTCTTCTTCATTGCAGCACCGGCCTCGGTCTCTGCATCATACGCAGGTGACAGGCCGCCTGAGACTGTGTTTCATGAAAATAATATCTGTGGCGGCTATCTTTTTTCAGCCGGAAACAGCACGT
>DAOVRB010000192.1 GCA_030628325.1 Methanomicrobiaceae archaeon
GAATTTTCAATTGAAAATGTGATTAACATCTGTTCGATAATCAACTCGGATCTCAAACTTGGCATTCCGGCAAAAGAGCAGGATGTTACAGACAATTTAATTTCAGAAGGAATAATCTCAGAAAAAATGCAGGAGTTAATCCGGCAGATGAAAGGATTCAGGAATATCGTTGTCCACAGATACGGCAAAATTGATGATCGGATAACATTTGCAATAATATCAGGGCATATTGATGATTTTTGCGAATTTGACAATGAAATCAGAAAGTTCCTGAGAGTTGATGAAAAATAGATGAGTTATAGTTTGAAAAGGCTTGTTGAACTGACTGAGCAAAGACAGGCTGGATTGCAAAAACAGGAATTTTATACTGCTATTGGCAGCATTGAATTTGAGGAAGTTTCAAAGAGAAAAGATGGGAAAAAAGGCAGACCTAAGAAACGAGAAGAGCTAATTACGAAATATTAGATCACGGCCAAACCTCAAGCAGGATATGGAAAAAATCGAATTTAAGAAGGAACAGTTTGGCAAGTTCATTATAGCCAGTAATGATACAGAACATAATGCTGAAGATTTGCTTTCCAAATACAAGGACCAATCCAAAGTTGAAAGAGGCTTTAGATTTTTAAAAGACCTCCAGTATGGTAAAATTCTTTCAGTTGTTCCAGAATATCGACGATTTTATGATGATGATATTAGACCTGCTTGGAGATAGCTATAAAAAATATGATTTATCGGAGACTTGATGTCGAAAGCCAGATCGATGTCCTCCTTTGTTACTTTCAGTGGATGTCGGCACATAGGGATATCTCTGTGTGGTGTCGTCTGGTGCTCTGTTCAGTCCGCGCTGACCTGGACAACGGTGGTCCCTGCATTATCTGAGAAAAACGGGGACCCTGTGAAGCGAAATGCAGGTGGTCGGAGGGCCGGTTTGTCGGTTAACGCTTGAAGAAGGATGAGAAAAAGGAGAATATAAAGGTGGAGGGGGTTTTTGAAAGTGGAAAATGGGGAAAATGTCTATTCATTTTTTTGGATTATCTAAGTGGTTTGAATAAATGCTTTGCCCATTTGGTTTTCGATAATTTTTATTGCTCCTGTCGCGGAAAGTGTGTGAATAGTTGCATGATGAACAGATAATATTGCATCTTGCAATTTTTGATCATCTTCCATAGTCTCTATTTTTAAGCCGATATTTTTACAGTCGTCAATTGAAATATGTCGTGCATGTGTTTTTCGTTCTGAGTGGTTGCTTAAATATTTAACAATGTTTGTAATTTTTTCATCCCGGTTTTTATCCTCAGAGAACATTCCCTCTGCCAACCACTCTTCGAGTAATTCTTCGGACCATTCTATCGCCTTTTGACATTCACCGACAAACGTTGGAGGATATTTTGCGATTATCGGTTGCCAGATAGGAATTTTCGATTTGTCTTCTTTGCATTCCCTCCACGCTTGTTGAAATTCTTCAATAACTCCGTGGGTTGCAACACCATTGAATTGCGGATCGATTGGTCCCAAGTTTGACGGTTTTCCCATTACTACCGATTTACATGCACAAGCTATCATTGTCCCAGCAGACATCGCGATTTGAGGTACAATAGCTCGAATATCATTTCCAAACATGCTTTTAAGATATTCCACGATGGATTCAGTTGCAGCAATTTCTCCACCTGGTGTGTGAAGAAATAAATCCAATCCCTTATCCCGGTCTAAACCCTGGATTGTCGTCATAAATCCATTTTTATCATTATCGTTAATGCCGGGAATCTGGATTCCTGGTTTTTGAAGCCACCCTGAATAATAAATAATTACGTTTCTTCCAGTTTTATTATACATTTTTTTAATGTACTTTCTACGTACGATATCGTGTGTTGTCCCAGAGGACTTGATTTCATTGAGAATATGGTTCCAAGAAGACATAATGCGCCTCCATTATAGTTCTTCAGAGCGGTTATCTACCATTATATATTCAAGTTTTTTCTTTCCAAAAACATCCTCTGGATGTTGCTGGGGAAAAATGTAATTATCTCTTTCGTTTTGATCACTCAAAGATAAGAGTTGATATACTTCATCAATATTTTCTTTGGTTAACTGCTCCATCGTCGAACCTCACTAATAATTTACTTTAACAGTTCAATACTAAAAAGATAACTATTGAACCTGTTCAACCAATGCTGATCTGGCAAGACAATAACTATAATCAA
The DNA here is from genome assembly GCA_030628325.1 of Methanomicrobiaceae archaeon. Lineage (GTDB taxonomy): Archaea > Halobacteriota > Methanomicrobia > Methanomicrobiales > Methanomicrobiaceae > DAOVRB01. Next base: position 2,202 of record DAOVRB010000192.1, read on the forward strand.
CTGGATTATCCCTATTATACTCACCCAGCAATATTCAAAAACGCGCAGTATAACGGCATCTCTGGCCTACATCATTACAATAACCTAGAATATTGGGTGACTATTCACCCCCTTCTTTTAGGAACAAACCGTTTGATTTCTATATGCCATATCATATAAAAATATGTGATGAGTGCCAACTTCGATTATAACGAGATAAAAATTTCGTTCTAACTGATCCAGCCGGTGCAACAAAACTAATAATAGATATGCTCAGTGAGGTAATTCTTCCAAATCAGATATTTTAAAAATTTAAAGTAATATGAGTGGAAGGGTTCGCAGTATGAGTGAAAAAGTGTGGACCAGGGATTATCAGATGCAGAAACATTACGACTACATAACATTCAGACTCGGGGAGGGGGTTCTCCTGACTCCTGCTCCCCGAGAAGGGCCTCGATATCTGCTGTGATCTCTGAGAACTCCCCACTGTCATGCACACTTTGTATAAGAATGAATTTGACAACGATCAGCAGACAATATCAAATCTTTTGAAAGATCCGGTAAATGCAGGGATTATAATCAAAAAGGCAAGGATACTGGCCATATGTAACTAAATATTCAGATAGTGTCCTCTTCCGGGTTATCACATAAACACCGTTCCAAAACCGGCCCCTATCTTCCAAAAAACCACAACATTTACGAATGCAACAGCTTCACCCTCTGTGTCATCCTGTACCCGTAAATAACCCGCAGAGAGTCCCCGAAACATCCATTTAAGCTCTCGTAACTGCTATCAATGTATAATGCAGGAGTCCTCCTAAGTTTTGCGGGCGTTGCGACCACAATAATATTTTCGTGCCCTGCTCTCCTGATAACTTCCGGGCTGATCTGCTGATTGCCCCGACCGAGCACAAAACCCTGTGCTCCGGCTATGATGGGACTGAGGATGTTTTTTGTATAGGTATGGGGAGGGGGGAGCGATGTCTGTTGAGAAGTTCCGGTATGCCCTCTTCGTTTAAGTCGGCTGCAGTCAGAATGCCGTTATAATGCCGTTATATATGGCATCCAAAAAATCTCCGTCAAATCCTATAAATCCTATAAATCCGGCATCACTTAATTTCTGCCAGAAAAATCAGAGAGATTCAGAAAGACTCAGAGGAGACTCAGAAAGACTCAGAACCATCTCCCCTCCCAACTCTGGTAATCGCTCTAAGATAAAAACCAGCCCAGACAAGTGCCACAATTCCGCCAAGTACATCGCCTGCAACAATTCCCCACCAGACGCCTTCCTGACCCATGCCAAGATAATATGTTAAAATCCATGCAAAGACAGCAATAAAAGTCAGGTATCTCAGGAAATTTATAAACAGTGAGGTCATCCCCTTCCCTACTCCCTGAAACATTGAACATGCCATCATTCCGGGAGGAACAAAGATATAAAAGAAGCACATCACCCGGAGAAAGGCAGTTATGCCCGGTGCAATGTGGGCACTTTCCGGAGAATATGTAAATATCAGCGCAATTTGGGGTGCAAAAATCCATGAGATCACAC
>DAOVRB010000146.1 GCA_030628325.1 Methanomicrobiaceae archaeon
ACTGCATTGATCAGCTCTTCGACTGCCGGCTCTCCGATATGCTGTAAGGCAGCTGCAGCTCTCCATTTAATACAGGGATTCTCGCTTTTTAGTGCCTGAATAAGGGGCATCACTCCCTGAGATCTGCGGTCTTTCAATGCGATACAAGCATACATCGCGTCAATGTAATTACTTCTCTCTAATACTGTCTCTATGAGTTCAGTAACATTTTTTTGTTCATGTACCTCCCTCATATGTAAATCCATTTCCCCACTCCTCTTCATTCAATCACCTGTGGTGCATCTTGCATACACCAACAAAAATACCTTGGTGCAACCAGAGATATTATGCGTGGTAATGATTTCTCATTACAGTAAATAATATATAGTATGCTCACGTATCGCCATTTCAGAACGCTACGGAATGCGCCCGTGGAGTTTTGAATTGCAGTAAATAATATATGGTATGTCAGTATCCTGCCCGCATACAATGGCGGTGTACGGTGTCAATGCCGGGTTAAAAATCTCCAAAAACTGTACAAAATTTTGCACCATATATAAAGATGCAGTTCTCTCTGTCGGATTATGACAGTAAGGCAACCACAATTATCATAAAGGAGCTTGTAGATTCAGTGATGCTGAAAGGTCAACCGACCGTTTATCTCCTGTAGTCATAAGAAGTATATCATTCAATCATATCATTCGATCTTCTGGCGGCTCTGGGAATCGTATTGATGAGAATTTTAAAGAATGGAGCAATCAATATAATAGTCGCGGTAATCCCTGCGCCAACATCTATCCTGAACATCACCAGCATCACAAACTGCTCTTTTGATCCACATTATTTAAATAATTTAGTAACTTAATTACTTTTAATAAATAGTAAAAATAGGAAAAATGACTATGGATCCAATTGACGAAGAATTCATTGCGTACTATCAGAAGGTTGGGAAAGCCTGTGGTTTCGATGATCTCGCTGCAACAATCTTTGCCCGGCTCTTCCTTGAACCTGGCGAGATTGCGATGAGCGATCTTGCAGAAGAGACTGGATATTCTCTCGCCTCAATAAGCAATAAGCTGAAAATACTTGAGCACACCGGCTTTATCTCACGCCGGACAAAACCAGGGACACGGAGGGTGTACATCTCTGTCAACAAAGGGATCATGAAGGTCTTTATCTGGCAGCTTCAACAGGTCAGGTCAGAGCAGACACAGCCTGCAATGGCTGATATTCCGCGGATTATCAGCCGTTTTGAAAACGAAGATCTGACAGAGGAGCAGAAAGAAAAGCTTGCCACTCTCAAACGGTATTACGATGACATGACGAAGATCGATTCGGTCATTGATGAGATCATCAAAAAACTGCAGGATGATCAGGCATGAAGATGCCCGGAAGTGCCATGTCAGAAAAGAGGAGACTGCTCCTGTATATAGGCATTTTAATCGGTGTCTCATTCATCTGGGAAGGCGCCATGCTCTTCCTCGGAGGCATAACCGGACCGTATTTCTTTGCACTCGGTTTCGTTCTGATGTATTTCCCTGCCATCGGTGCCATGATTTACCTTGCGGTGACAAAGCAGGGGTTCCGGTGGATGGGCTTCTCGCTCGGGAAAAAACGGTATCTGGTCTATGCGGCTGTACTCCCCATCCTGGTATCGGTGCTGAGCATCTGGCTGGCAGTGGGCACCGGGTTTGCAACCCAGAGTATATTCAGCTACAATGACGGCATGGTGCTCAGCTGGGCGACCGGTACAGCGCCCGTACCTGCGTGGGCCTTTGTGGTGCAGTTCCTGTCAGGAATTACTATTGGTATACTGATCACCTCGGTGCTGACCTTTGGTGAGGAACTGGGATGGCGTGGTTTCCTGCAGAACAAACTCATTAAAGAGTTCGGTCTTCTGCCTGGTGTATTGCTGCTCGGAACAATCTGGGGGTTCTGGCATGCACCGATCATATATGCGGGCTATAATTTCCCGGGTTACCCGCTCCTTGGAAGTCTTGTGCTGATGCCCCTTTTTTGCATCGGCACATCAGGGGTTTTAGCGTGGCTGACTCTTCGTGCAGGGAGCCTCTGGCCCGCAGTCCTTGCACACGCGAGCCTCAATAGTGTGGTGGGACCGCTGATCAATATGCCGCAATTTGAAATTGAGCCGTTCAACCGGTACCTGCTCTTTGTGGGAACCTGGCTCGTTCTTGGTGTGCTGGCGATCATTCACCTGAAACGCACTGAAGGGACGGGAGCATGGGCACTCTATCTCCCGGAGAAGCAGATGCATGATATTGAATATAGAGAGATGCCTGTGAGGGAGAATACATGAAAGCACTCGAGATAAAAGATCTGAAAAAAGATTTTGGGAAAAATAAGGTATTAAGCGGAATAAGTTTTGAAGTGGAAGAGGGTGAAATATTTGGTTTTCTCGGTCCAAACGGGGCAGGGAAAACAACTACAATGAGGATAATTCTTGGTCTTTTAAAGCCGGATGAAGGTGAAGCACTTGTCATGGGTCATTCGCTTGATACAGATGATGCCGCCCGTGCGGGTGTTGGTGTTTTGTTTGAGAACAACGGGCTTTATGATAAACTCACCGCCCTTGAAAACCTTGACTATTATGCTGATCTCTATGGCATTGAAGATAAAGAAGAACGTATTTCATATCTGCTTCAATTAACAGGTCTCTCCGGGAGAAAAGATGATCAAGTTGGAACTTTCTCTACCGGAATGAAGAGGAAACTTGGGATCGTCCGTGCCATTCTCCACCGTCCTGATGTCCTTTTCCTTGACGAACCGACCGCCTCCCTTGATCCTGAAGCACAAAAGATGGTGCGTGATCTCATTTTGCACCTGTCAGAAGCTGAGTCAATGACGGTTTTTTTCAACTCCCATAATCTGAGCGAAGTGCAGAAAATCTGTTCACGTGTTGCCATTCTTCACAATGGCAGGATAAAGGCGTTAGACACAGTTGAAAATCTTCAGTCCGATGCTGGAAGAACCGGTGTCAGAATCACCCTTTGTGATTTGGCAGACACGGCAAAGGCGGAATCGGTTTTGAAAGATGCTGGTGATGTATCTGAATTTGTTTTTGATGGAAACTCCGTATCTGTCACCCTGGCTACAGGGTCTGCATCATCCCTCATTGAGAAGCTTGTGATGAGTGGAATAAGTATTGAAGAGGCAGTGTCTGAAAAGCATTCGCTTGAGGAGATATACATGGAGACCATTAAAGAAAGAGGTGGTGAATGATGATGATGAACAGGGTCATGGTTGTGGCGAAAAAGGAGATGAAGCAAATAATTAAGAACAGAGGGGCTCTCCTTTCAGTATTTATTTTCATGGTTATTTTCGGAGGGATGACCTCAATGGGTGCCTTACTGGATATGGCCGGAAGCAGTGATGAGATGATATCTGTTACATTCAATTCACTGCTTCTCTCACTGGTTATGGTGATGGGAGTAATTACAGGATATCTCCTCTTATCCCAGGCATTCACCGGTGAAAAACTGGGAGGTACAATTGAAACATTACTCTGCTCACCGCTCTCACTCCGTGAGATCTGGTTTGGAAAAGTAATGGGTATCCTCATTCCGTCTTACCTTGTGGTACTTGTGATTGTGGCAGTGATGACTGTAATTGCAAATATGGTCGCAACGACGCTGATTCTCCCTTCAATGCCAGTGCTTGTTTATCTGCTCCTTGTTGTTCCGGTATATATTGCATTTGCAATAGGAATGCTTGGATTTGTTCAGCTGCTCCTTGGTATGAAGGAGAACCAGATCATAGGTATTATCGTTATGGTGGGTCTCATAGGTCTTATCACCGGGGCAAATATCTTTGTAACAGAGGGAGGTCTGATTGTATCCCCGTTATTTGTCGGAGTTCTGTTCATAATCAGCCTGATTCTTATCGGTATTGTTGCATTCTGCACAAGATTCCTGAGCAAGGAGAAGATTGTCACAACACTGGCATAAATATCATTTTTCACGTTTTTTCAGATTTTTACCAATGGAGAACAGGGGTAGGTGCGATTCCTCTCCGGAGCCCTGAAATAATCGCTGCTTTCGAAAAGGCTGCAATTGATTCTGAATGAAAAGCTGACCAGATGCTTTTCGAAGCGCAGGACCTACGTCTCCGTGCTGAGGCGATATCCGCTGAGAGAGCTACGAGGCACTCGTCGGGGAACGTGGACTCGAGGTGCAGATGAGAGAGGAAGCGGACGGCCGCGAGTGGCAGTGCCCGAAGAACGTCGTATAACTCATCTTTATCTCAGCCTTCAGCATCGCAAAAAGTCACCCTGTTAATCATTTTTGAGATTTCTGAAATGAGAGTATAGCTATACTTACAATGGCAATGAGAGTCAATGCAGCTCCCAGCAAGGTCGCATATGTTCCAGGACATTCAC
>DAOVRB010000014.1 GCA_030628325.1 Methanomicrobiaceae archaeon
CTGATGACCACGTTACTTTTTAACACTTTACTGTTGAAAACAGAATGAATAGTATGGGCCGGGTACAACCGGCAGATAAAGGTTAACAGTGAAAATTATGGATAATGAGGCATTTAGCGGGCTTGAGGTTGCAATAATTCTCATCGCATTTGTTGTTGTCGGGTCTGTCCTTTCATATACGATACTCGGTGCGGGTTTTTTCACAGCACAAAAGACAGAACATATTGGATACCACACACTGGAAAAAACTTCGTCTGTCCTGATACTTCCCGGTGATGTGCACGGTATCAGAAGAGGTGACAATATCGGTGAGATCCGTTTCTCTCTCACAGTTGCAACTCAGGATGGCAGTGTGCCGTTTGACAGTATGGTCATGGTTTGGCAGACCGATGATGTATTGAGAACTCTTCAGGCGCACAATCCGCTGTATGACACCTCTGTAGACTATGGCGAGTGGGGGATTATCAGAATACAGCCGTCCGATGGCATCGGGGATACGGTTCTTGAGAGTGGGGAGAAGTATACGATACTGATAAATCTGTCGTCCGGTGAGGAGTTAGAGCCGGATGAGGCGTTTAAACTTGTGCTGACATCGACATCAGTCATGGGTTTTTCAATAAACCGCGTTGCACCGTCGAAAATTGATAATATGAATATTCTCTATTGAAAAATGGTCGAAAACCGGGCATGAATCATAACCACTTTCCTGTGGTCATGGTGGCCGACCAGTCCTCCTGTCCGCCTGTCACAAGGCATAAATATTTATCAGGGCATTCTATCTTCCGGTGAAGAATTATGTGTTCAGTTGGCGGACCAATGGATGTAGATCTTAGTGAGAGGTTTAAGGGCAAAAAATACCGGTGCAATGACTGCGGTGCAGTTTTTACAACTGTAGGGAAACACCCTGTCTGCCCGTCCTGTCAGTCGGAAAATGTGACCGAAATATAAATGTTCCCATGAATGTTCCCCTTACTGATGAGCTCCTGTTAATTGAGGGTGAAAAATCTTTTTTACTCGTGGGTAAAGCTCCCGCGCTTTTTGTACTATGTATTGAGACGACTGATTCGGAGTACTGCCAGACTGTAGAGAAGGGTGATCTGATCATCGTCTCAGCACCTGAGGGGGGCCCTGTAAAACAGGCGCAGATGCTCCTTGAGCTTGTCAGGAAATATCACACTCCCTTAATCGTGCTCCCAAAGGGTCATCCGGGTTCAGAAAGGCTCCGGATGGTTGTTTCGGTCGCGCCGGAAATTCACCTGAAAAGTGAGATTATAAGAGGTACTCACCCGGAACAACACCTCATATGTTCTTCAGATGAGATGAATAATCTGAGAATTACAGCAGTTTCTGACGGGATTAATATTGAAGCAGACGTGCATGACGGGGATCAATTGGTAATGTCTGATGAAAATGGCGGTCTCATTTTTATTGTGAATCAGAAAAAGATTCAGATCAGGCATATACTCACTAAATAGTCTGTTAAACAGGCTAATGGCTGATATGAGCCGCATTTTTCAATGTACAGAGATCCTTGCACGAATGAATTTTACTGGTTTATAGGGGTAATCAGTTACACTTTGGTGAGAGCTGAGCCTAAAATATAAGCCCCGAATGTAGGTTGTTTTGCAGTCAAAAACCAAAAAATTCAGGAAATTTGGTTTTCGACTATAATTATGCTGATTTACGGACTGAATACAATGAGTTTACAATGAGTTTGTTTACCTGGAAAAATCCGATTTGAGAGGCTCAATTAAAATAAAAACAAATATTAACTTTCCTCTTCATGAATTAATGTATTGCCGTGAGAGGAGGGTTGGATGAAGACTGAGGTCCTGAAGAGCATCAAAGAAACAGAAAAAGAGTACAGATTGGTGATCAGCGCTGCAAAAGAAGATAAAAAACGCAGCCTGGCAGACGGAAAGCTCGAAGCTGAAAATCTGATTGCAAAAGCACAAAGAGATGCTGAAGAGTATAAGATCAAGTGTATAGCAGACGCACGCAAAGAAGCTGAAGAGAAATATGCAGCAATCATCAGTGATGGTGATATAGGCGTAGCTGCTTTGAGAGAGAAATCCCATTTAAAACTTGACAATGCGGTTGATCTGCTTGTTACAGAGTTTAAGGGGAAACTAAATGCTTAAAGCAAAAACGATGAGCCGACTGCTCATTGCTGCATCCAAAGATAAGCTTGATCTGGTTGTACATGAGTTGTATCGTCACAACATCTTTCATATCGAAGATTTTGTAGAAAATGAGGATGAGGGCTACGAAGGTTTTAAGATTGGTATGCCCCTTTCCGGAGCCAGTGAGATCTCCAGTGATCTGATTAAAATCCGTTCGATAGGAAGCACCTTTGGGGTCTCTAAGGATGCGTCTGAACCTGATAAAAAAAGTTCATCAGTTCAGATTGCTCAGCGCATTGAACATGAACTCCCGGAGATTGAGAAAGAGGTTTTGGAACTTCTCGGAGAAAAAAACGCTATTGCGGCCCGTGTGCGTGAATATGAACAGAGGTTAAGCGAAGTATCACTTTTTGCCTCATTGCCGGGTGATCTCTCATTATACCGTGATTATGATCAGTGTACGGTTTTTTCAGGGCATATTCCGGCCGATGTTGACCTCCCTGTTCCAAATGAGAAAGTTTTTTCCGGCACGATCTCCGGTAACCTCATAGTTGCGGTTGTTGCGCAGGAAAATGCAGATGAGGCAGAGCGTTTTCTCATGGATGCAGGTTTCCAGTCAGTGGCAGTTCCCAGAGAGGATGGCACTGCAGAGGAACGCGTAAACTGGTACACTCAGGAGATAACCCGTCTCAATAGTGAGATGGGACAGGTTGATGAGCGTATTAACGCTCAGAAAGAAAAACATGCAGCGTTTCTGGTGGCATGCGATGAACTGCTCACGGCAGAGGTAGAGAAAGCAGAAGCACCGCTTAGATTTGCCACCACAGAAGAGACGTTTGTTGCTGAAGGCTGGGTTCCTTCAGATAAAATGGAGTCTCTTATTGCAGATATCCGCTCCGCAACAGGCGGAAAGGTGTTTGTTACTGAGATTGAAATTGATTTTGAGAAGGATTCCGTTCCTGTTGAATACGACAATCCGGACTTACTGCACCCGACAGAATTGCTCCTGGATGTTTATTCCCGTCCGAAATATACTGAGATTGACCCGACACTGTTTATGTCAATTCTTTTCCCGATCTTCTTTGGTCTGATTCTCGGTGATGTGGGATATGGTATTATCCTGCTTGCAATGAGTTTCGGTCTCAGGAAGTTCCTGACAGGTGATGCAGGGGGTCAGCTCCTTAATACACTGAGAAATGCAAGTATCAGCAGTATTATATTTGGACTGCTCTACAGCGAGTTCCTTGGTTTTGCATTGCCATGGGATCCACTGCTCTTCAGCCGCCACTTAAATATTGGTGGCCATGCAGGTGGACACGGACCGGCTGTAGTCGAACTGATGGTTCTCTCTGCGTGGATTGGTATTTTCCATATCACGCTTGGAAGGATATTAGGTATTATTAACCACTCTCGCCAGGATCATGGTGCACACAGACAAAAAGCAATTCTTGGAAATCTTGGATGGCTGCTTACGATGTGGGGTATTCTTGTAATTATCTGGTCGATGGCTGCAATTCCGCTTATGCCTGACTTCTCGGGTATGGCGCCAGTTCTCGCAGGTCTGAATATGGCAGGGATTGTGGGTGGAGTAATTGTACTCGCGGGTATTGTTGGTATTGGACAGGAGAACGCCCTTGAACTGCTTGAGATTCCGACAATTGTCAGCCACGTGCTCTCTTACGCACGTATTCTTGCTGTAGGTCTCTCATCAGTTGCAATTGCAATGGTTATAAATTACATCTCTATCGGCCTGTTTATTGAACCGGCGATGGAAAATTTAGACATTGTAAGTATTATTATTATCATCTTTGGAATCGTTGTGTTTATCCTTGGCCATCTGTTTAACACCGCTCTTGGTCTTCTCGGAGGCGGTTTACACTCGATTCGTTTGCATTATGTTGAGTTCTTCACCAAGTTCTATCGTGGTGGAGGGAAAAAGTACAATCCATTTGGAATGAAAAGAAAATTTACGGAGGATTAAATTATGGTAGCAGAAACAATAATGACAGTAGAAGTTGCAGAAGCATCTGCAGCTGGAATGAAGGCAATTGGTGCAGGTTTAGCAGTAGGACTTACAGGTATAGCAACAGGTATTGCTGAAATGGCTATTGGTCCGGCAGCAGTAGGTGCAACAGCAGAGAATAAGGATATTTTTGGTCTTGTTCTGCTGTTAACAGTTATTCCGGAAACCATTGTTATCTTTGGTCTTGTGGTTGCACTCCTGATGATCTTCTGAGGAGACTGACAAATGGCATTGGATGCTGTAGTTAGTGAAATCAGGGAAAAAGGGCAGAAGGAAGCGGCTGCAATCAGGAGCGAAGCCAAAACTGAGGTTGACGCAATCCTGAAAGAAGCACAGGGAAGAGCTGAGGAAATTAAAATTTCGGTACAGGAAGAGGCAGAACACCAGAGTACCTTTATTTTAAATCAGGAAACTGGTGCAGGGAATCTGGTTGTCAAGCGTAATGTCTTAAATGCCCAGAAGGAACTTCTGGATCAGGCATATGAGGCAACTGTTTTGGCTATTGCCGGACTTCCTGATGATGTCCACAAAAAGGCGGTTCGCGAACTGTGCAAAATTGCAGCGAAGGAACTCAGGGAAGGCGTAATCTACTGCAATGAGCGTGATAAGGCGGCAGTTGAAGACGCTCTTTTGACCCTGAAAACCTGCGCAGGATTTACACTGGCTGGAATAAAGGATATCTCCGGCGGTATTATTGCCGAGAGCAAAAACGGGGAACTGCAGCTGGACTTCAGTTATGCAACATTCCTCTCTGAGGTATGGGAATCCGGTTTGAAGGATGTATCTGAGATCCTCTTTAAATGAGGTGTAAGAAGTATGGCTGAGGTAGTAAACAGAGGCCCCGGCTCCTACATTTACGCTACCACGCGTATGCGTGTGCGTAAGATAAAGTTAGTGCCCCGTGAGGATTATCTCCGGATGCTTAACATGAGCCTGCCAGAAATCACCAGGTTTATTGAGGAAACACAGTATAAAGCGGAGATTGATGAACTATCTTCTTCATTCTCCGGGATTGACCTTATGGAGGTTGCACTTTCATGGAACCTCGCAAAGGAGTACCAGAAGGTGTTGGACATTACACCGGGTATACTGAAAGAGTTTACACAGAACTATCTCAGGCGCTGGGATATTCAGAACGTCTTAAATATTCTGCGTGGGAAGACCCAGGGCCTTTCCTCCGGTAAAATTAAGGCAGTTCTTATCCCTGCGGGCGGACTGGACAAAGATCTGCTGGACAGTCTCTTAAATGAGGATTCTCCTGAACGCGTTGTGGATGCTCTGAAGGGTACCGGATTCTCTTCTCTGCTCGGGGAGGAATTTCCTGCTGCACAGGAAAGTGGTTCGTTTGCCCGTCTGGAAAATGAGCTTTACAAGCAGTATTTTGCTGACCTGATCGTCGCTGCAAAGAGCGGTGTTAAGGGTGGTGTGGCATTCCTGGAGTATATTCGTTTTGAGATAGATATACGTAATATCCAGACTCTCTTCCGCCTGAAGACAGGCAGGGTTTCAGATGTCAGGGATATGATGATTGAGGGTGGATCTTTTACAGTTGAGGAACTCCAGCGTCTGGCAGGTACAGAGAGTATTGATGACCTTATTGACGCCGTTAAATCGCGTGTCAGGGTTGCTCCCTTAGACGCACTCCTGAATGAGGTTCGTGAGAATATGTCCATTCATGAGATAGAGAACAGACTTACCTGTGTGATGCTGGAGCAGATGGAGAAGTTGTCAAAACGCCATCCGTTTTCGATCTGTCCGATTCTCGTATATCTGAAAAAGAAGCGGTATGAGGTCGAAAATTTACGGGCGCTTGCCCGTGGGAAGGAGTCGAATATTCCGTCTGAAAGGATTCAGGATTATCTGGTGATGTAAAAATGGAAATCGCAGTTGTAGGAAATGGTGAATTCACCATCGGTTTTCAGCTTGCAGGCATACGCAGAATATATGCGGCAGAGACTGATGAGAAACTCATTGAGTCTGTCACCAGAGTACTGAAAGACACTGAAGTTGCTATTCTGGTATTAAAGGGGAGTGACATGGAACGTCTTCCGCACAGGCTCCGGAGTACCCTTGAGGAGTCTGTAATGCCAACCGTAGTAACCCTTGGCGGTGAAGAGGGCGGTCTGTCCATGAGAGAGAGAATTAAGAGATCAGTGGGTGTTGATCTGTGGAAGTGAAAGGAAAAACAAAAGGAGTTCTAAAAAGAATTTCCGGACCTGTTGTTACTGCAATTAATTTTGACGCACACATGTATGATGTGGTGCGTGTAGGTAATGAACAGCTGATGGGAGAGGTCATCAAAATTGATGGCGAATCTGTTATCATTCAGGTCTATGAAGCGACTGATGGTATCCGTCCGGGTGAACCGGTTGAGAATACCGGTCTGTCCCTTGCTGTTGAATTAGGTCCCGGACTGCTGACCAGTATCTATGATGGTATCCAGCGTCCGCTTGAGGTGCTCGTGGAAAAGATGGGCAGTTTCATTGAGCGTGGTGTGACAGCACCGGGTCTTGACCACAATAAGAAGTGGGAATTTGAACCGCTCGTGAAGACAGGCGATGTTGTTAAGCCGGGTTCGGTTATCGGTCAGGTACAGGAAACGAATATTGTCACAAAGATTATGATCCCGCCGAACGTAGACGGCGGTGTAGTCAGTGAGATCAAATCCGGCAGTTTCACTGTTGATGATACGATCTGTGTCCTTGACAGCGGTGCTGAGATTCAGATGATGCACAGGTGGGCGGTGCGTGTACCGCGTCCGGTAACTGAGAAGAAGAATCCGGATATTCCGCTGATCACAGGTCAGCGTATCCTTGACGGTCTCTTCCCGATTGCAAAGGGCGGAACAGCAGCTATCCCCGGACCGTTTGGTTCAGGTAAGACTGTTACCCAGCAGGCGCTTGCAAAGTGGTCTGATGCAGAGATTGTAGTCTACATCGGCTGCGGTGAGCGTGGCAATGAGATGACTGAGGTGCTTACCGAGTTCCCTGAACTGGAAGATCCAAAGACCGGAAAGCCTCTGATGGAGAGGACAATTCTCATTGCAAACACCTCCAACATGCCTGTGGCAGCCCGTGAGGCGTCTGTGTACACCGGGATTACCATCGCTGAGTATTTCCGTGATATGGGATACGATGTCTCACTGATGGCAGATTCCACTTCCAGGTGGGCAGAAGCGATGCGTGAAATTTCATCACGTCTTGAAGAGATGCCTGGTGAGGAAGGTTATCCTGCATATCTTGCGGCACGTCTCTCTGAATTCTATGAGCGTGCAGGACGTGTGGAGACACTGAACGGCGACTCCGGTTCAATTACCGTTATCGGTGCGGTTTCTCCGCCCGGTGGTGACTTCTCAGAGCCTGTTACGCAGAATACACTGCGTATTGTGAAATGTTTCTGGGCACTGGATGCAAAGCTCTCCCAGCGTCGTCACTTCCCGGCAATCAACTGGTTAAACTCATATTCGCTTTACTTAGATACACTTAGTCAGTGGTTTGATGAGAATGTCTCACCTGAGTGGAATCCCCTCCGTACATGGGCAATGGCTGTCTTACAGAAGGAAGACGAACTTCAGGAGATTGTTCAGCTCGTTGGTTCGGATGCACTTCCGGATGAGGAACAGGTTACAATTGAGGTTGCAAGGATGCTTCGTGAGATATTCCTGCAGCAGAATGCGTTTGATCCCGTTGATACCTACTGCAGCATGGATAAGCAGTTTGATATGATGAAGGCGATTCGTACATATGCGGATCTTGCATATGCCGCACAGAAGGTCGGTGTTGCACCTGCTCAGATTATCAGTATCAAGGCTAAAAATGACATGCCGCAGATTAAGTTCACAAAGGATTACAAGGCAGATCTTGAGAAGATCCTTAAGGACATGGAAACTGAATTTGTGGAACTCCGGGAGGCCTGAAGATGAAAGAGTACAGAACTATCAGTAAGATTCAGGGACCTCTTGTATTTGTCGAGAAGACTGAGCCTGTCGGATATAACGAACTCGTTAATATTGTGCAGGCAGATGGCACGGTCAAGCGTGGTCAGGTGCTGGATACCAGTGACGACCTTATCTGTGTGCAGGTATTTGAGACCACGGCCGGTATAGGCAGAGACAGTGGTGTCAGGTTCCTTGGTGAAACTATCAAGATGCCTGTGGGTAAGGATATGCTTGGACGTATCCTCTCAGGTGGCGGTAAGCCAAAGGACGGAGGTCCTGATATTGTGCCTGAGAAGAGGATCGATATCCAGGGTGCGGCCATAAACCCGTATGCACGTTCAAATCCTGATCAGTTTATTCAGACCGGTATCTCAACAATTGACGCGACAAACACTCTTGTGCGTGGTCAGAAACTGCCTATTTTCTCTGGTGCAGGTCTGCCGCACAATGAAATTGCTCTTCAGATTGCCCGCCAGGCAAAGGTGCCCGGGGTAGATGAGGAGTTCGCTGTGGTGTTTGCCGCAATGGGTATCACAAAGGAAGAAGAGAATCAGTTCATGGCTGACTTTGAGCGCACAGGTGCACTCGAACACGCTGTGGTGTTCTTAAACCTTGCAGATGATCCTGCTGTTGAGCGTATCATTACCCCGCGTCTTGCACTGACAACCGCAGAATACCTTGCATTTGATCTTGGTTACCATGTGCTGGTTATTCTCACTGATATGACCAATTACTGTGAGGCACTCCGCCAGATCGGTGCAGCTCGTGAAGAGGTGCCCGGACGGCGTGGTTATCCGGGTTACATGTATACTGATCTTGCATGTCTCTATGAGCGTGCAGGTATCATCAAGAATACCAGGGGATCTGTTACACAGCTTTCAATCCTGACAATGCCGGGTGACGATATTACTCACCCGATTCCTGATCTCTCAGGTTATATTACCGAGGGGCAGATTGTGGTTAACCGTGAACTGCACAGAAAGGGTATCTACCCGCCGATCAATGTGCTGCCTTCACTTTCACGTCTGATGAACCTCGGTATCGGGGAAGGATACACACGTGAGGATCACAAGAAAGTCTCTGATCAGATGTATGCAGCATATGCAGAGGGTAATGATCTCCGTGGTCTTGTGGCTATTGTGGGTAAGGATGCACTCTCTGAGCGTGATCGTGCATTCCTTGAGTTCGCAGATCTCTTTGAGAATCGTTTTGTCCGTCAGGGTCATGATGAGGATCGTACCATTGAGGAGTCACTGGATCTTGGCTGGGAACTTCTTGCAACTCTGCCGGAAGAGCAGCTGAATCGTATTGATCGCGATCTGATCCGGAAGTACCACCCGAAGTACCGCAAAAAGGAGGCATAACTCAGTCATGGCGCTTAAAGATATCAAGCCAACCCGTTCAGAGCTTATCAGTCTGAAAAGGAAGATTAAGCTCTCTGAGCGTGGTTACAACATCCTCAAGATGAAGCGTGATGGTCTGATTCTTGAATTCTTTAAGGTGCTGGAAGTAGCCAAAAACAGCCGTGGTGCTCTGCTTGAGAGCTATGAGCAGGCAAATGCGATAATTGCAGTTGCCAATACTGTTGAAGGTGCGATAGGTGTACGGGCGGCAGCTATGTCTGTCGGCGAAACACCGGAGATTACACTGGATCAGAAGAATATCATGGGTGTTGTGGTGCCGGATATTAAGTCAACTGCAGTCTGCAAATCACTGGACAGGCGTGGTTACGGTGTGCTTGGTACCTCTGCAGTTATTGATGAGACTGCAACAGCTTTTGAAGAGCTTGTTGAGGCAATCATTGAGGCTGCTGAGATTGAGACTACTATGAAGCGTCTGCTTAATGAGATTGAGTCTACCAAGAGACGTGTAAACGCTCTGGAGTTTAAGGTAATTCCTGAACTGACAGAAGCCGCATCTTTTATTAAGATGCGTCTGGATGAGATGGAAAGGGAAGAACTCTTCCGTCTTAAGAAGATTAAGGCCAAATCCCAGGCCTGATATCTTTTTTTTGTTTTTCGCTCTTTTTTGTTTTATCTGATATTTTATTTCATCTGGTTTTTGTGTCTGAGCCTGTGGACTCGTGGAGGTTACTCCGGGGAAATAAAGCAGGAAACCTCGTTCTTTTGGGCGGAGGGAGTTCACTGTCACTCCCAGGGTTACCTCTCTCTTAAAAATGGTTTAACTTGCGGGGTAGTTCACAGATGGTGTCTGCCCATAAAATAAACTCCGATACAGATTACACATATTGAAACTGCCATTGCCAGCATGTCCAGAGCTGTAGTTAACTCCATGGA
>DAOVRB010000204.1 GCA_030628325.1 Methanomicrobiaceae archaeon
AAGAAGTAATTTCACAGTATCCTGACGCAGATATACGTCATGATGACATTGCCTGCAATCCTGTGGCTGGAAATCTGCTTAGAGAAGTACTTATAAATCTGATCGGCAATAGCATAAAATTCGGTGGTCCTGATGTACGTATATGGATATATATCACGGAGAAAGACGGAGTTGCCACAATATCTGTTGAGGACTCCGGACCAGGTGTTTCAGATGAGTTAAAACCTATTATGTTTTCATATTTCCAGCGTTGCAGCCATAAAAATAAAAAAAGCGGACGGGGGCTTGGCCTTCATATCAGCAGGATCCTGATTGAACAGTACGGTGGCAGGATATGGGCAGAAGACCGTATTCCAGGGAAATCTACAGAAGGACTTGTAGTGCGTTTTTCTCTCAGACTCTCAGAGAGATCCGGGACTGTTGTGGATGATATGGAACTTTGTAGATGATATGGAACTTTGTAGATGATATGGAACTGTCCAATTGCTGGAAAAGCGTGTTGATTTTTCCAAATCTTAAATTGGATGCTTTAGATTTCAGGAAAACATGCATGACACGTAAGCGTTCAGGCATTGTTTGATGAAAACACGGGTAGTGTATTCATACTATAGTGGCGAACGTTTGGCACTATAAGAAGAAAACTAAACATTCCTGGAAGTTTAGTTTTCGACTATAATATTTCAAGAATAATAATAATGCGGGGGGAGCGATTCGAACGCTCGGACTCCTACGAGACTAGGCCCTCAACCTAGCGCCTTTGACCTGGCTCGGCAACCCCCGCCAGTATTTTTTATAACACAGATTCTGCGCCAGATTTGGAAGGAAACGTGCATGAAGCATAGGTTTCAGTCGCTGTCTGATGAAAGTGACATTTGCCATTTAGCATGAAAATCAAAGATTTTCATCAAACAGTGCCTGAACGCTTACGCGTCATGCACGTTTTCATGCTAAATCTTCAATATTGCGTTTTTGACCTGGCTCGACAATCCTCGCCTGTGTTACTCTATAGAGAACGTTTCTTATGCTGAAATATGTTGTGATTTGTGTGTGACATTTCGCCGTTACAACATTTGCATGGTTATGCCTTTTTCAGTTAATCTGACAGTTCCTACTCTAATCCTTGTTATACTGATTCAGGTGATCTGACAATTCCTACTCCGATGTATATTTATATCCATTCAGATAACATTCTGCTAACATGTGGGCAGATATTTTGCAGAAATTTTCAGATTCACCATCACAGGCACTTGTTGTCAGATTTCTTCTGGAAAACGGTTTTAGTATCAATAAATCAGGCCGTGTAATGTGCAATGGAATTGAACTGCCGGCAACACATATTTCAAAAGCAATAGGCACTGACAGACGTGTTATCGATGCAACTGCCCGTCGTATACTCGCGATGCCGGAAATCTGCGATATTTTTCTGAATCTACGTGTCACTCCCGATCTAAGCCGGGTTGCTGAGTCACTTAACCTTGCTGTGATCACAGTACTTCCAAAAGATGCGGGTGAAAAAGGGATTGTCGGTTCTGCAGTAAAAGTGCTGACTGATCATAACCTTTCTATCAGACAGATCTTTGTCACAGACCCTCTTCTTTCTGAAGACCCAAAACTGGTAATAATAATTGATGGTGAGATACCGCCTGTTGTCTATGAGGAACTAAAATCCCTGCCACAGGTAAGACAGTTAATTATCTGAAGTCGAAAACCAAACTTTAGCATAAAAGTGGCAATTGCCACTTTCATCAAACAGTGCGTGACACAACGCGAGTCATGCACGTTTTAGTAAAAAGTCTGGTTTTCTTCATTATAGCTCCGAACGTATTACCATAAAAATGAGACACACATTTTCATTCAACAGTGCCTGACGCTCAGGCGTCATGCACGTTTTTTAAAATAACCAATGTAAATCGCGTTTAGCGATTCACACCGCCCTTCAGTGGAAGGGCGTTGTTCGAGAAAGTTTCTTTGAAAACTTTCGATTTACATTAGTTCAAAAAGTGGCATTCGTAGCTATAAACTCCGAAACCTCAATAGCAAGATCCAGCATACGTTTTCTGATTTTTTCAGGGAGATTACCTGAAAGACGGAGTCTCTCGTCTATTGTAATCACTTCAGTCCCTCTTACCAGATTATCAGCATTGGCAACAATCTTTTCTTCAGGTGTTTGCGGGACACAGTCAATTGGCCTGAGGCCTTCTTTTACACATTCTTCTGCCGTTAGTCCTGCACCAATATGGCACTCAACGATTCTGGCAATTTCTTCAGATAAACCCAGTTTGCGGCATATATCCGCACCCACCTGTGCATGCGCAATAGTGTGTGTCTTTGACCTCCCGATGTCATGAAGCATCGCACCTGCTTCAATAAGTTCTCTCTCCACAGGTAAATTTTCTGAAAATAATAGTGAAAGGTCGCGGACTGCCTTGGAGTGAGCTATCACGTCTGCGCTGCAACCCGCTTCTCTTAATAGTTTTTCAGCGTGAATAACTTTTTTCACGGCTTCCCAAGTGCTTCTTTCATTGCTGCCACACGTTTTTTCAGACCTGAGGTCAGAAGTTCATTGTCAAAATGCTCTATTTTAACATCACAGTTATTGCATTCAAAATTTCTGCTGAGCGCCTCGTCAAAAGTGTACCTTAATCCGCAGGTATTACAGATGTAAAAGTCGTTTTCTTCCTCATACCGCACACGTAGTTCCAGTTTATCTAAAACATCCTCCATATCTTCGGATATGGATAAATTGAGGTTCTGCGGTTGCAGAGTCCATAGATATGTCAGCCATCCTGTCTCGGGATTCTTTATTCTGCGGTATTTTGCAAGACGTTTACTATATAAAATATAGAGAGTCTGACGTATATTGTTGAGAGTGATTTCAGTTTTTTCAGCAAGTTCTTCATCACTGAATTCAATCCCGTCCGGGTATGTTTCAAGGAGTTTTAGTCCTTCTTCGCCAATCAGGCGAAGAAGATATACTTTTGTTGCCTCATTTCCAAGCATTTCGTCTGCCGCTACCATCTGCTCATACATCTGTGCATCTTTCTAATAATTTTATCTAACAGATCAAGTGCATCTTTTCTGGTTGCACCAGTACCATAGACACTCACAACTGCACATCCTTCTTCAATCTCTGTTCCAACCTGTGGAATATCGGCAATTAGCGGTGCTAAGTTTTTAAGATTAGTCCTGGCAACCAGATCTCGTTCTGCAAAGAGAATTTTTCTTACGGCAT
The DNA here is from genome assembly GCA_030628325.1 of Methanomicrobiaceae archaeon. Taxonomy (GTDB): domain Archaea; phylum Halobacteriota; class Methanomicrobia; order Methanomicrobiales; family Methanomicrobiaceae; genus DAOVRB01. The sequence goes on from DAOVRB010000204.1 coordinate 3,233, forward strand.
ACTGCTTTGGTACCGGCATTTTGTCCGGGATAACACCTCTGCAGGCATTCACATGCATATCAAAAACACTGCACCCTGTTGCCATCTCAACAGTGTCAAGAGTTGCCTGGAAACGCGGGTTGATCTCAATTGCCCACGCACTCTCATTGATAATAAAATCCACTCCCACTGAACCCACACAACCACTTCTGGAGACTGCCTTTTCTGCAGTTTTAATCATATCTGCTGAGAGTTTGGGAGAAAGCGTGCATGACGCCTCAGCGTCAGGCACTGTTTGATGAAAATCTTTGATTTTCATGGTAAATGGTGTAATTGCTCCTGAAAAACCATATGATTTCTCTCCTTCACCGCCACGCAGTATCTGCTCATTAATTGCCACCGCACGAGCCTCTTTTCCGTTTGAAACACATGATACA
>DAOVRB010000113.1 GCA_030628325.1 Methanomicrobiaceae archaeon
ACGCATCAATGATCAGGTCAGCTTTATCAAAGAGATTTTTTAGTGATCTGACATCAGACGGACTCTGTACTGTGTGAATGGAAACAGCACAGTTTTTCAGGGCTGTAAAATTTGCCTGCGCGTCCACAGCAGAAGGTTCCCGACCGGTCAGAATCACATCAGTCTGTGCACAACCCTGAAGATAGCGCGCTGCCACAAGGCCGTCACCACCATTGTTCCCGGTGCCACAGAGCAGAAGCACCCTCTCAGGGGAGTATTCCAGTGCCATTTCAGCCAGAGACTTCCCTGCACTCTCCATCAGACGGATTGCCTCCACACCAAGCGAAACTGCATTTTTATCTACTGCACGCATACGCTCAGGACTGATCAGGCCATTTTCACAAAATTCCTTCATATCCTCAGGCAACATTCCCAATACCCCATTCCTATTGAATGGTTATTATCTCACACTCAGGATTAATATTACATTCACCCCGTGTGGCATGGTTTATTGGGATACTATACAATAGTTGTACCAGATGGGTCTTGACAATGACATCCGGGCTGCTTCAGAGAGAATTTATAACGCAGATTCCGTAACCGTAGCATCACACATTGATGCCGATGGGATTACAAGCGGTGCGATTCTCAGGCAGGGCATACAAAATGCCAGAATCACAGTCAAATCAATATTTCTCAGGCAGTTAGAACCCATGCAGATGAAAAAAATTCCGAAGGATAATTCACTAAAAGTCTTCATAGACTTCGGCGCCGGACAGCAGAACCTCCTCGAAGAGCATGGACTTGGAGAAGAAGAAGTACTAATCATCGATCATCATGTCTCACAGAATGTGGACACCCCATATCTCCAGGTCAACAGCCTCCCATACGGTCATGAAAAACTGAGCGCGGCAGGTCTTGGATACATGGTCATGAAAGAGATGGGCGTTGCAGACGGAGAACTTGCAAAACTTGCCGTGGTCGGCAATGTTGGCGATATGATGGCAAGGGAACACTGCGGACTCATCGGTCCGGCAAGAGAGATTGTAGACGATGGCGTTTCATTCGGTAGTGTGAAGGTGGTTAAATATGACTTAAACTGCTACGGAATATCCACGCGTCCGGTTCATACATGCCTCTCATACTGTGATGACCCATATATCCCCGGCATCACCAATAACATACAGGGTGCACAGGAATTCCTTGAAAAACTGGGGATTACCAGTAGAACAGATGGCGGACAATGGCGCGTATGGGAAGAGATGGAACATGATGAGCGGCGCTGCATCATCAGCGCCCTGACCCAGCAGCTCATTGCAAATGGCGAAGGTACAGACCGCCTGCTCTCTGAAACATATCTCTTCCCGGAAGAGAACAGGCGAACACCACTCAGAAATGCACCGGAATACGCAACAATGCTCAATGCCTGCGGGAGATGGGCCAGAGCAGATATCGGATGCAAGGTCTGCTGCAATGACCGTGGTCTCGCATATAGTGAAGCAGAGAAGATGCTTCAAAACCACAAAAACGTAATCCGGCAGATGATGGAGTATATCCTTGATGCCGGTGTTACAGAACTGTCACATCTCCAGTATCTTCATGTGGGTAACAGGTTCCCTGACACAATTGTGGGAATCGGTGCAGGAATGGCTCTTTCAAAACTGAACTGGAGAAAGCCTATCATGATCCTCTGTTACCTGCCGGATGACCCCGAACTGATAAAAGTCTCAATGCGCACAAACGACCGGATGATTAAGGAGGGTATAGACCTCCAGTCTGCTTTATTAACGGCGTCCAGAGAGGTTGGCGGTGAAGGGGGAGGGCATAAAATAGCTGCAGGCGCATATATTCCAAAGAGTGCAGAAAAGGAGTTTGCATCCAGTGTCAACAGAATTCTCGAAGAACAATCAACTTAAGCGTGTACGCACCATCGCTGACTTCCAGTTTGGAAGAGGTGTGGGCTGCGCCCTGTTTCCGGATAATACGGAATTCCGTCTCTCATCCACAAAGAGAATACGGTATATCTTACTGGACGGGGAGAGACTCGCAACACTTCGCGCCCACGATGGCAGACTGACCCTGAGCATACAGGGGGCAAAAAGGCTCTCAGATGCCATTTCTGCGCCTGCATACAGGGTTAAAATCACAGATGAAGTGATCGAATTTCTCATGAAAGGCAAAAATGCAATGGCAAAGCACGTGATCTCTGCGGATGAAAATATCCACGCAGGTGATGAGGTGATGGTGACCGGAGAAGACGGCTTACTCATTGCAACAGGCAGTGCAGTGCTCTCAGGAAGAGAAATGCTGGCATTTAATTATGGTGTAGCAGTAAACGTACGAAAAGGGAGTAAATAATATGATACCAGGTATGAACCCGAAAAAAATGAAACAGATGATGAAACAACTCGGAATGAAGATGGACAATATCGAAGATGTGGAGAAAGTAGTTGTCCATACTCCGGCAGGGAATTATGTATTTGACAATGCTGAGGTCGTTGTAACCACCATGCAGGGTACGACCACATATCAGGTCAACGGGAACCCGAGATTTGAAGCAGCAGAGACAGAAATTCCCGAAGATGATGTAAAGCTGGTTATGGAGCAGACATCTGTTTCAGAAGAGGACGCCAGAGCGGCACTTAAGGAAGCAGACGGCGACATTGCAGAAGCAATCATGAAACTGGCAAACTAAATTATGATCAAAGACGGCGACAGGGTGCTCCTGATAGGAAAGAAGTGTAAATACTATGTGCGGGCTGGCGAAGGAAACTTCAGCACTGACAAAGGGATGCTGGATCTCTCAGCACTGACGGGGTCATCATCGGGAGACACTATTGCCACACACCTTGGTGATGAGTTTAACATACTAATCCCACGCCCGACTGACTTTTTCAGTTATGCCAGACGGAGTGGCGCACCAATGCTCCCGAAAGATATCGGGATGGTGATCGCATATACAGGCATGAATAACCGGGATATCGTCCTTGACGCCGGAACAGGGAGCGGTATTGCGGCAATCTATTTTGGCGGGGTTGCCTCACAGGTGGTCACATACGAGCAGAGGGAAGAATTTGCACGGCTCTGTGAAAAAAATATCAGGGAAGCAAAACTTGACAATGTCACAGTCATTGCAGGAGATGTGCTGGAAGCTACAGGTGAATATGAGGTTGTACACCTGGATCTGCACATTACAGAGGAGCATGTCCGTAAAGCCTGGTCCCTGCTTCGTTTTGGAGGATATCTTGCCACCTACACGCCGTTTCTGGAACAGACTTTTGTGGTTATGGACACAGCCTCTGAAATTTTCACAGACGTGGTCTGCCACGAACTTATAGAAAGGGAGCTTACCCGGACTCCCCGCGGAACAAGACCCTCAACAAGAGTCTGCCACAGCGGCTATATTACAATTGCACGTAAAGGGGCACCACTCAGCAAAAATTAAATATCATCTGAAAAACTTTTGCCACTATTTCGCCACTTTAATTCTGTGAACTGTAATAAAACTGAAAACTTCGTGGTTTTACGTTTCAATTATAAGGTACTATGACAGAAGATGTGGTATGGCACTTACTGCGCAAAGGGTGCACAAACACAGAAAAAGGAACTTCTTTTTTCATCCGTTTTTTTCTCGCAATTTCAGTTTATTTTTATCTTATTCTTACCAAAACAGGAGGAGACAATGTATCATATCATATCCATAAAGGACTTTGAAAGGGAAGAACTCGACTTAATCCTCAAAAAAGCAGAGGAGATCGATTCGGCCGGTGTAGCAAAGCACACACTTGAAGGAAAACTTGTTGCACTCCTCTTTTTTGAGCCAAGCACACGGACGCGAATCTCTTTTGCCTCAGCACTCGCACGCCTCGGCGGAACTTCCATTACAGTTGACAGCGTGGAAGGAAGTTCCATATCAAAAGGAGAGACACTCGCAGATACGATAAGGGTCGTAAGCAGTTATGTGGATGCGATTGTGCTCAGGCACCCGAAAGAAGGTGCTGCAAGACTTGCCAGTGAATTTTCATCTGTGCCTGTCATAAACGCAGGAGACGGCGCGGGCCAGCACCCCTCACAGACTCTTCTGGACCTCTATACAATAAAACAGTCCATGCCGCTGGACGGGATTGACGTGGGTCTGCTCGGGGATCTGCGGTATGGCAGAACAGCGCACTCCCTGGCTTATGCCCTCTCGAATTATGATGTGAGACTTCACACGATTGCACCAAACGGGCTTGAACTCCCAGGAGGACTTACAGATGAACTGCGGAAGAAAGGAGTGGAGATCATAGAATACAGGGATGTAAAAGAGATCATACGTGAACTGGATGTCCTGTATGTAACAAGAATGCAGCGTGAAAGGTTCCCTGATTCTTCGTCATACCTGAGTGTGGCAGAGAGCTCCCGCCTCACACCCGAACTGCTCGAAGGTGTGCGTGAGAACATGATCGTGCTCCATCCGCTCCCAAGGGCAGGGGAGATCGACCCGAGGGTGGATGAACTCCCATATGCGCGTTACTTTGAACAGGCAGCAAACGGTATCCCAATCAGAATGGCTATGCTAAGGGAGGTTATGAGATGACACTCTCTGAAAAACCAAAAGACCTTTTGATCAGCCCGATTAAAAACGGAACTGTAATTGATCATATCACTGCCGGTGAAGCTATAAATGTACTAAAGATTCTGGGAATTACAGGGACTACAGACGAGTGCCTTTCAATTGCAACCAATGTCGAGAGCAGACTGACACACAAAAAAGATGTGGTAAAGGTCGAAAACCGGGAACTTAAAAAAGAGGAAGTAGACAGGATAGCGTTAATCGCCCCGAATGCCACCATCAATATCATCAGGGACTACAAAGTCACTGAGAAGAAGGGTGTGCATATCCCGAAAGTGCTGATTGGTATAATCAGGTGTACAAACCCCGGGTGCATTACAAACACAGACGAACCGATTGAAAGCAAGTTTGAAGTCATCGGAACCGGACTTCACTGCCTGTACTGTGATAATTTCATATCAGGCGATATTGCAGGCCATATCATTTAACCCGGAGGGGTGAAGGGGGCAGAGCGGGAAGCCACAGACCTTCAGGGCGTGGTACTTCACCGGTTTAACATA
>DAOVRB010000100.1 GCA_030628325.1 Methanomicrobiaceae archaeon
GGAAAGAGCATTGACTACAGAAACACCAACACCGTGGAGACCCCCGGATACCTGGTATGAATTCTTGTCAAATTTCCCACCTGCATGTAATATAGTGAGGACAACTTCCAGAGCACTTTTGCCATGCTCCTCCATTGTGTCAACCGGAATGCCACGCCCGTCATCTTCTACTGTACATGAACCATCTCTGTTCAGTGTTATAGATATATTGCTGCAATAACCTGCAAGTGCTTCATCAATTGAATTGTCCACAACCTCATATACAAGATGATGAAGACCGCGTGTATCCGTGCTGCCAATGTACATGGCAGGCCGTTCCCTTACCGGGTCAAGACCTTCAAGAACAGTAATATGTGATGCGTCATATACATCACCCATAAATTAATCCCCCATCTCCAGTGAAATTACACCCTGTAATGATTATTTGTTCCGGGATCCGGATATGAATCACCGGGCTTAAAAACGGAGTAATCGCCAAGTTAACAATCACATATTATATTGGTTTTATATACACTTAATACTGTTCTTAATCCTTATTTCAGGACAAATCAGTCGTACTTTCCTACCTGAGGATCTTTCACTCCCAGCTGCCTGTCAATTGCAACAACAAGCCGATTTAAGACGCGTATAACATCATCAGCGCCTTCTTTGTCCATAATACCTGTCTGATGCCACATCACCTTTTTCCGGAGTAGGGCTGTCAGTTCTTCCACTTCAGTCCCAAGGAAACATTCAGGTACATTCATCTCAGTCAGATGGTCCGAAACCCCGCCCCATGCTTTTTCGGATGGGAGACCAAAATGTTTTGAAATCAACATAATATTTGTGATAAAACCACGCCCAAACTGACTATCCATAGTAGAGAATATACATACCTACGGAAAAAGTAAACGGAAAAATGTGGGGGATATAATGGAGTCTGTCCTGCCAGATCACCAATGGATGGACAGAGTCCCTGTCGCCCCATAAGAGAAGGTGTTAATAGTTAATCCTTCAAAAAATATATCCACCATGCCTAATCTTAATGTTTCAGTCCTTGGTGTGCCCGGCTATGCAAAGAATATCGGCAAAGCAGGTACGTCATCTGATATTATCTTTTATAATCTGAAGAAGGGTGAAGACACTGTCACAATGATTGAACCTCTCAGGTATCCTGAGCGCCTTGCGCCACTCTTTTATGCCGTTTCAATGGCGGATTCTGCGCTTCTGGTGGTGGATGGGATAACGCCGGAATTCGGTGAAACTGTGGTAATGCTGGATACTGTTGGTGTGAAATCCGGATATATCGTTCTTAAGAATTATCTTGATCCTTCACAGGTAATGCCCCTGATTAAGGGTACTGTTGTAGAGAATTATGAATTTCTGGAAGACGATGCAATAAAAATACGTGAACTGCTTATTCGGAATGCAGAAGAGGTCAGTTATGGTGAAACAACAACAAAATGTGGTGTTGTATCTGTTGATCATTTTTTTAACGTGAAAGGGATTGGTACTGTTATCCTCGGAAGTATGGAAAACGGGACAATACATCAACATGATATTTTGAGAGTTCTTCCCGGAGAAAAAACGGCACAGGTCAGGTCTGTGCAGAAACATGATGATAACTGTCCTGAGGCACAGCTTGGAGATCGTGTTGGCCTTGCTCTTAAAAATATAACCGCTGATGAACTTGACCGTGGTTTTGTACTCACAAATGATGATAATATTGTTGTATCTGATGAGATATCAGGTCAGGTAAAACTCACTAAATTCTGGCAGCAGCCGATTAAGGAAGGAATGGTTCTGCATGTTGGTCACTGGATGCAGTACATCTCCGCACGGGTTGAATCAGTTGAAGCTGATGATGACTGGAAAAATCCTGTTCTCTCACTAAAACTTGAAAAAGAGATTGTGTATCTCCCTGGTGACAGGGCTGTGCTTCAGTATCTGGATGGCGGGAAGTTAAGAGTCGCAGGCACTATTGAACTGCATTGATCTTAGTTTAAGGATATCACCTGCATCTGTAACAGAAACCTGTTATAATCCGGGTTTGTCGGTTTGAGCTCCTTATCCCGGCCCATACTCAGCTTAAAATAGTGGGTGTGGACGCGCTCTGCGATTATATTTGATGTAGGATCAGTGAAAACCGGCCGTTCGGCAGAACGGGAACTTAGCTTTTTGTCTGATTTGGCCTATCTTTTCTGAGTTGTTGTGATGAAGTTGACCTGAGATTCTGGTAAAGTGCGCGTTTATGAGTATTGTTAAAGGGAGTGTGATGGAGACAATCCGTTTGATGAAAACGTGCATGACGCGTAAGCGTTCAGGCACTGTTTGCTGAAAATGTGAGTTTCATTTTCATGCTTAATTACTGTCCTGCCAGACCAGCACTGGGTGGACAGACTCCTTCATAGTAAATTACCAGAACATAAGAGTTAATCAGATTGTAAACTGAATAATAATAGATGATGTTTTGTCCTGAATGCAAAAGTCTTATGATGGCATCTGCCGGTAAACTCAGATGCAAAAAATGTGGGTATATCAAAGACATTTCTGATGCCACAAAACTACAGAAAACAAAAGAACGTACTGACAAGGAAATAATAATTGTTGATGATGACACACATTTAATCACCATGCCTACAACAACTGTAAGATGCCCGGAGTGTGGGAATCGTACTGCTGAATGGTGGATGCGTCAGCTCAGGTCGGCTGATGAAAGTGAAACCCGTTTTTACCGTTGCACAAAATGTAAATTCACCTGGCGCGAGTACGATTAAATTCAACATATTTTTTTCTTAATTTCCATCTTGAGTTCTTCGTGGAATTGACCTTATGATGGGGTATTTTTCACCTATTTTGGCAAATGAAGGCTGGCCCGGCGTTTTCTTGCTTAAATTCAGCACACTAAACTTAGGCGCATCTTTTGACCTCTGGATCCTGACTTTTCCGTCCACATGAATGGATTTGTACTCTTCAAAATATGTGTGTCCGTTCTTCTTTTAAGGTTGAATAGATATCTGGGGGAATGTCTGACCTGTTCAGATCATAACTCAGGTCATGAGAAGGATTACTACTCAATCCACCCAACACTTTATATACCGTTTAAGGCATTTTTATAAATATGAATAGTAAACCCGAGGACACACTTAAGATAGTAAATATTGTTGCCTCATCAAAAATTGCCGATTCCCTTGATCTTCATATTATTGCTAAAGAAATCGAGGGTGCTGAATATAATAAGAAAAAATTCCCGGGTGTAGTGCTAAGAATGAAGGATCCAAAAATTGCAACTCTGGTATTTGGATCAGGAAAGGTTGTTCTGACCGGAGCAAAAAGCGTGGAGAGCCTTTCAAAAGGTCTTGAGATTCTGGGAGAACTGCTCAGGAATTTAAATATTGACATATATGAAAAACTCACCTATACCATTCAGAATATTGTAACCTCTGCAGATCTCGGAACACCAATAAACCTGAATAAGATTGCAGTGGGTTTCAACCTTGAGAAGATTGAATATGAACCAGAGCAGTTCCCGGGTCTTGTTTACAGGATCGAAGAACCAAAAGTTGTTGTCCTTCTGTTTGGATCCGGAAAATTAATTATTACAGGTGGGAAAAAACCCAAAGACGCCAAAAATGCAGTCCTGAAAATACTCTCGGATTTATCAAACCTTGGTTTAATTAATTAATTAATTTGTCCGGGCCGGGTCAAAATACATTTAAACATCAATAATACATCAAATCATGCTGTGCCAGAACCAAATTTGTGTGGACAGCATAGATATAGTTTTTTGATTTCCTCATCCATGAATCCACGGGAATTCTTAAATTCATCAGGGATTTTTTTAACTTACATTGCGAATCCTCTCTCTTCTCCTGATTTGTCCTCTTCCCTGTCGTGTTTCACCTCAGCGCTGGCTTGGTTGCCATCGCGGACGGTTGTGAGGAGGGGAATGCCATGTCGGTCAGAGATCTGGCCGACCATGGACTGAATCAATCAATTTATCTAAATACATTCTCACCAGATTTATGAAATTATGAAATCAAAAATAAATATACGATTATTATTTTCGGAAAAAACAATTTCACAAACAAATATATAGTTGTTATTTAAATGCAGGCGAATTTCACAAACAAATATATACAGATTAATTTTAAGGAAAAGGTTTCACAAGACCTTATATATAAGGGCCGTATTCCTGCAACCGAATAATATTAATAGTAATTTAGACCTAATATAATCTATATAGGTGAGACAGATGAGACTTGAAAGAGTTCTTTACTTTACAGAAAAAGAAGAGGAATTTGCACAACTGCTTACAGAGATAGGTGTTAAGCGCAATGTTGCAAAAGTCCTTGTATATCTTGCAAACACTCCGGAAGCAACTTCCAGAGATATTGAAAGAGGAACTGACCTCAGACAACCCGAAGTCAGCATTGCAATGCGAACTTTAAAAGAGAACGAATGGATTGCAAGCAGAGAGAGTAAAGCTGAAAGCAAGGGCAGACCTGTAAAGATTTACTCACTCTCACAACCTGTCGATAAAATTATCGATGTTATTGAGAAGAACAAGCAAAAAGAAGTGAAAGCTCAGCTTGACCTTATCCAGAAAACCCGTGAACACATAACATCACAGTAAAAAGAATGCAATAAAAACAGACTTCGTCTGTATGGTATGGAAGTGGCAGTTGCCACGTCCATCAGACAGTGCCTGAAAATATTCAGAACATTTCATGGATGTCTGGTTAAGATGTGTATGAACTACTGGTTCATACGTGTTTCAACACCATCTTCTTTTCCAATTACAACAGTTGTTTTTCCACAAAATTCTGTAAACAGTCCACAACTCATTACACCGGAAAGATTGTTGATCTGAACTTCCAGTGACGCAGGACTGATGATTTTTTCAAACCGGCAATCTATTATCCAGTTCCCGTTATCAGTAATAACAGGCCCATCCTTTTTAACGCCTTCACGGATAACAGGTCTCCCTCCAAGACTTTTGAGCCTGACTGCAACCAGTGATGCTGCAAAGGGCAGGACTTCAATTGGTACAGGTGCACTAAATTCCTCAGTCAGTTTACCGGGATCAACAACAATTACAAGTTTTTTTGAGGCTTCAGCAACGCACCGTTCCCTCGTCTGTGCAGCCCCTCTCCCTTTTATAAGGTTAAGATGCGGGTCAACCTGATCAGCACCGTCAATAGCCATGTCAGGTTCAATGCACTCATCAAGGGTTGTTAACGGTATATTGTATTCCCTGGCACGAATTGCAGCCTGGTATGAAGTAGCGACACCTCTGACAGAAAGACCCTCACCTATGCGTTCAGACAGGCGTTCCATCGCATAAAACACGGTTGAACCGGTTCCAAGCCCGACAACCATACCATCCTCAACCAGATCTGCTGCATAGTA
>DAOVRB010000020.1 GCA_030628325.1 Methanomicrobiaceae archaeon
CCTTTTTTCTTTGCCGGAAAGGCAAACAGTTCAGCAAATAAACTTTATTCCCTGAGCAGATCGCAGCCTTCCTATAGAACGCTCCTTTCAGACTGCAGTAATAGAGAACTATTTCATCCCCTGCAGCCTACTGAGAGATACGAAAGAAAGAAGGCAGAAAAACATGCTCGACATAAAACCACAATATATTCTCTCAAATGAGAACAAACCGGTAAGTGTTATCCTTGACATCCAGACCTTTCAGAAGATCGAGGCTGTCATCGAAGACTATGGCCTTGCCAGGTTCATGGACGAAGCCGATGACGAAGAACCTCTTTCCCTTTCAGAAGCACGTGATTACTACGCCACCCTTAAAAAACCGGCCTGAGTATGAGTACATAATCATAGTACCCCTTGTTTTTTTGACTAATCACCTTTCTCTCAAAAAAAAGGGAGATAAACAGGGAAATCAGCAGAAAAAATATCTGGAATTGCATGAAATTCGTTTTTGCCACTATTAATACCAAAAACAGACAGGAAGTACCCAACATTCCGGGGTGTTAATTGAGAGATGACAGATTATCTCTCGACCAGCTGGTGTGGTCTTGATTGGTCACCCTGGGCCAGGCACACACATTCTAAAAAAGAATTTGCAGTTCTTCCAGACGAGCCCGGCCTGTACCGGGTCCGTGCGATTGGCGCTGATTCGCTGATGTATATTGGACAGACAGGCCGCAGTGTCCGGCAAAGGCAAAGAGAACTGAGAGTTTATCTAAGAAACCCTGAGCAGATGCCATTTAACGACCCGCATACCGCCGCTCCGAATTTCTGGGCCTGGACTGATGCAACCGGCATGGAGTTTGAGTCATCCGGAGCTGTATTTTACGGGACAAAACAGGAACGGGAAGAATTAGAGACCTATCTTCTCTGGCAGTACCGGCTTGAAAGAGGCACATCTACACAGTGCAACTTCGGACGGTTTCATGAGAACTATGTAAAATCACGAAATCATTCAACGGGTATCCGGGGAGGAAAGCTACCAGATGGTACAAAAAACCAGGCAGGTGGATTATCACTTCCACCACTTCAGACTCACGGACGGCCGGCCGGTCCGGACTGAATGGAGCTTTCATGGGAAGAACCTCTGCCACTTCAGCCGGATGGTATAAAGAGCATCCGGAATACAGCCTGCCTGTACCGGATTCTTGACACCGAATGCAAAGACGTGCTTTATATTGGGCAAACCAGAACTGCAAAGGCGAGACTGACCTCACATGCAAAAAGGAACCGGGGAGAAACGGGCTTCTTCTCGGTTTGTTTTAAAGATTCTGCGATCCTTCCACACCAACTCAAAGAACTGGAAAATGATCTTATTGGTGCTTATTATGCGGAAAAAGGCAGAGTGCCAATTTTTCAGATTGGAGGGAAATGAGAGATGTCAGGTACCCTCGTTGTAGTTCCCTGCGGAAAAACAAAAATCTGGAAGAAGAACCCGAACCATGGCCCTGTCATGGCTAAAGATGCCTATACCGGAACGCTGTTCAGGCTGAACAGACAGTATGCAGAACAATTCGGTGACAGCTGGGTCATTTTGAGTGCTAAATATGGTTTAATATCTCCAGATACTCTGATTGAAGATTATAATGTGACATTTAATGATCCTTCAACCAATCCGGCAGGACCGAAGCAACTCAGAGAACAGGTAATTGGTTTTGGCTTTTGTTCATTTGAGACCATCATAGCTCTTGGTGGCAGAACATACCGGGATCATGTCCGTAATGCCTTTTCAATCTGTAATGTAGAAATAATCTGCCCGTTTGATCAGTGCCGGGGTATTGGGGATATGATGAAACAGCTCAAAAGTGTTCTTGACAACGGCGGGCCTGGTCACCACTAAGGTGGAAAGGTGGATATTCTTCGTACCTGAACGAAGCCGTCCGACAGCAGCAAAGGATACTCTCAGAATATTTCAGAAACCCTGAGCAGATGCCTGTTTATGAGCGTTTACAGAAGATGGACAGATATCTTTCATCAGGCAACTTTCACACTTTGGATTGTTCGGCCGGCACCAGTTTCTGCCAATATCCCAGCATGACAGATCGAAGACCCCAGGATAGACCGGGTGCAGTTCCCGTGCTTTATAGATCAGGATATCCCCTCCCTGATCCTCACGAATTAACCCCAGACGCCGGAATACCCGCAATACATGAACATCCGGGGAGACATCGATGCAGATCAGGTCTGACATCGGCACCCGGAATTCGCGGGCAAGAATGTTTGCGGTCATTGTCGCCACCTTAATTCCCGCTCCATGAAATTCCAGCATACGCCGTACTACCGCACAGCTCGACGGGGTGTCCGACCAGATATTTGACGCGTCCCCTTCATATTGTTCCGCTATCTGCCAAATGGCCTTTGATGTCCTTTGCCCCATGCTTTTGCTGAAGCGGTGAAGTGAGAGATCCTGAAAGATCCTAATATACTCATCCTCAGAGACATTCAAAAATGATGTGAAATCCTGTCCTCTGATTGCCATACCTATTTTCCAGGGAATACCATACGCACGGGTGGAATTGATCTGTGGCGTCATAAGGCATCCCAGAAGGAGATGGTGGGAGTAATTTTTCAGATCATTAAGGTACCTATCTGCAGGTTCTGACTCCGTTAATGTCAGGTATTGAGGTGGATTCTGAAGTTGTTTTTCTCCTTCACTGATAAGAAGTTCTGCAATTGCAGCCTGTTGGGACCTGTTCTGCAGCGTGGGGGATGGCATATCAGGAAGTCGGTCCCGATAGCGATAAAGAGATGGATGAGAAGTGACTCCCCGGCCACATAAAGCCGCCTATCGCGATGCGGGCAGCCCAGCAGCATGCAGACGAGGAGAGAGAACCCCTGCTGGTTTGGCGGTCCGGGTTGTATTCCTATGAGGACGATGCTGTGTTTTTCTGCTGGCGGAGAAGAGGAGGTAATCTGAAAGAAGAGGGACGGAAGGATTCCCAATAAATAAGTATCGAAATTTCCACCAATTGCTTCCAGAGAGAGATAAACCTGCCATATTCATCCTTTATTGCAAAATTAAGAGACGTACTCATCAAATATTGATCGGACAATAATAGTAGTGCTGTCAGCGGATTTTTTCGAAATTCTCTGAAAAAATAGTGAATTACTGAATATAAGTCTGTATTTTTGGAAAATATATCATTTCAGGGCAATAATTGAGAAATATTGTCTTAAAAGCTGATATTAAGACAATATCGTGATATAGAATAATATAACCTTATAGAGTTATAATTTGCAGATATCATCTTTAGACCATATATTTAATAGATATCAGGTTCTATCATAATATATTGTTAAACGATGATATTTTACAAATATCCTACTGAAAATTAATAATTTGGAAAGAAAAACCATGGGAAAAAATTTGTATGCAGTTTTAACCGGTGATCTTGTAGATTACTCAAAACTAGAAGCAAAAGAAAGAACCGAGTATGTAAACAATCTCAGGGAAATACTGAGTGAACTGAAATCAAAAAATCTTGTCTTTGAGATTTTCCGGGGAGACAGTTTTCAGGCGGTTTTACCTTCATCACGTGATGCCCTTAAGGTTGCGTTAATTATCCGCTCATATGTAATCTCACGTAAATTTGATTCAGACAGGAAAATTAAACCAGATGTAAAAATAGCTATAGGCGTTGGGAACATCGAAAATTACAATGAAAGAAACATAAGCAGCTGTGATGGAGAGGCATTCAGGAATTCCGGCCCGGATCTTGACAGGATGGATAAAAAAAGACAACGATTGTTTATAAAAACAAATTGGCCCATATTAAACAGGGAATTAAAAACCGAATGTGCTCTCTTAGATGCAATAACCGCCAGATGGACCAGTATTCAGGCTGAAACGATTTATAATACATTGTTAGGGAAAAAACAGAGCGATATCGCTGAATTATTTAATATCAGTCAGAGCAATGTGTCATTAAGGCTGAATGCGGCAAATTTTGATGCAATTACGGTGATGATGAAAAGATATACAGAAATAATAGATGGCGGGGCAATCCATATTTTTCTCAATGGAATGAATACAGGTGATGCAGGACCAGTCTTAGAATGTCTTGTCAAACGTCACCCGGATTCTCCTGTATTCCATCGCGAATATGGCTCTTATCTTAGTGATAAAGGAGATCACAGAGAAGCAGTTGATGAGTACTACAAGGCCCTTGCCAAAGACCCGGATGATTTGGATACCAGAATCAGTTTGATTCATGATCTAATCGAGTCAGACCATTTATCCGAAGCAGAAGAAAAATGCGAAGAGATCCTTCGGATAACAGAAGACAGTGTACCTGCATTGTTTTTCCTCGGTGAAATCAATGAAATGAAAGGTAATTTGTCAGAAGCTGAAAAATACTACAGAAAAGCAGCCCTCTATACAGGGGATGATGATTCTCATCCAAAAGAAGGACTAATACGAGTTTTATTTAACCAAAACAAATCCAAAGAAGCTGAGGAAGAGGGAGAAAATTTTTTGAATTTACATCCGTTTGTGATTGGTATTATAGAATATATGTATTTACATAAGCTTCAAAAAGGAGAAGGCGAAAAAGCGATAGAATATGTCTTAAAAGGAATTGAATCTTTGAAAAATGAAATAAAAAAAATCGGAGAAAATACTGAACTGTTATTTGATTTAGCCAATATGAATTATCTGATAGATAAATATCCTGAAGCCGAAATTATTCTCTCAAAAATAATTGAGAAAGAACCGGATAATCAGGATGCTCATAATCTGCTTGCAAGAATATATTCTCTTAGAGGTGAGTATTTTAAAGCTGAAAAAGAGATTGGGATTTCAATTAGCCTTGATCCGAAAAAATCAGGAAATTACTTATTTAAAGGCCAAATCCTTCAGAATATGGAAAAGCATCAGGAGGCAAAAAATAATATTGAAAAATCGATAAAGATGAATCCAGGTGAACCTACAACATATTTCTCGCTGGGAATTTCTGAATATGCCCTTGGAAATCCAGAGAAGGCAAGAATTCTGTTTAAAAAAGCTCATGATATGAATTCTTCTCTTCCCACGGATGAAAATATGATCTCTGATTTGAATTCAGGCTCATTTGATAGCGGTGAATCATGATAATTGCAGTTCAGGCAGTGTTCCTGAGAATGTTCATCGCTCACCTGCTTGGTGATTTTTATCTCCAGAGGATCGGGTGGATTGAAGATAAAAATAAATGCGGCTGGAAATCAAAAAAACTCTATTTACATTCGGGTTTGATTGCGTTTATTACATATCTCTTTTTAGGCATATTGTCAGCAATATGGATAATCCCGGTGATATTTGTAACTCATGCATCTATTGATATGCTAAAAGTTTTTCTTGATAAAAAATGTGATAATTGTCTGCTTTCATATGTTTTCGATCAGATTCTGCATATTATTGTATTGGTTCTAATCACACTTTTCATCGGAGGACATTACGGGACGGAATTAATAACGTCGATCCCTGAATTTTTTTCAAATCCTGTTTTGCTCACATTATTTACGGCTTATCTTCTGATAATCACCCCTGTTGGTTTCCTTATCAAAAAAATCCTGACACCAATAGGGGAACAGATCAAAGAAGTCAGTTCTTCTGAAGATAGCTTAGATTCAGGGGATAAATGTAATAATCTGGATAATGCCGGGAGAAAAATAGGCTATCTTGAAAGAATACTTGTACTGACCTTTGTTTTAATTAATCAGTATGTTGCAATCGGATTTTTGATCACTGCAAAATCAATCTTCAGGTTCAGGGATAACAAGCCATATCTCGTTGAATATTACCTTCTTGGAACTTTTCTGAGTATGACATTTGTGATAATCATAGGTCTTGCAACAGTTTTTGCATCTGAAATCTTATGGCCGGGTTCATTGAATGATCTCTTCATTTTATTAAATTCGATGTCCACAAAATGAACATAGATGTGCCTGATGAGATAACGGATTCCTTTCCCCTTTCTCGAATTAATAAACTATTTTATGGCATTTGTTTCAGAATTTCGTCCCCCTACGAGCTATTCTTTCGTGATGGTACGATGTTTTATCCCCCTTTCGTCCAGAAGCAGTGAGAATAAATAGACATCATGAATTCCTTCACAAAGAATAACCCGTTTTTCAGGCATGTTTCAGATGCCCCGAAGATCGAGATAAAGTTCGTTTACGACCTTTAGCCCTTCATCAGTGGTATAATCGAATTTTTCAATAGTTTCGCCATCAGAAGTCATTTTTGAGACAAGTAACATCTCCTTTTCAGCTTCTGTCTCCAGGTATTCCAGCGCATCAAGCCTCTGCTCCATTGTCACGAGTTCACTTTTTATGGCTGCAATGGACTCATTCAGGAGCATCGCTTCCGATGAAGTGACTGTTTTTGCACTGGCGATTTTATCAACAAGTGATTCAATCCACGCTTTTGCATCAGAGAGAAGGAGAACCAGGACGATGAATACAAGAACAATTAAAACTAAGGGTCCCAGAGGAGTCATAAATCCAAAAACAGCGATTACAGCGCCAAGAATTACCAGAAGAATTATTCGTTTTATTTCCATGATGGGCTCAAACCTCTATTTCTGTGTCTTTGCAGGATTACAACCATCCTACGACCAAAATTAGTGTGATAAATATAGAGAATGCGGGTATAAAAACCTTTTGAATTAACAAAACAAAACGTGAATGCAATATATACAAACAATTTAATATTCATAAACCCTTACTCTCCTGCATGAAACAGGCTACAGCCCTCATCATTCTGCTGGCCCTTATGATCCCAATGGCCGGGTGCCTTTCCGGAGCCGGGAATAGTTCTGAATATACATCTCTGCCTGATGGTGACCTGAATGCTTCAAGTATGACTTCCGGTGGAATGGGAGTCATAATGGCAGTGAGAGCAGATGAGATCACGACTTCATCCCCGGAAGCAAAAGAATGGTTTATGAGGGGACTGGACTATAACGCCCATTACAACCAGTTCGAAAAAGCACTGGCCTGCTTTAATAATTCTCTCGAAATCGACCCGGCATTTAGTGAAGTGTGGTCTGCGAAGGGCGTTGCCCTCCACAACCTGAAACGCTATGATGAAGCTCTTGATTGCTATGACAGGGCGATTGAACTCGATCCTGAGAACGCAGCAGCAATATGGGCCCTCAAAGGAACAACCTGTAATGACCTGGGCATGCCTGAAGATGCAGCAGAATGCTACCGGAAAGCGGTCATCCCTGATCCCCGGTACGGGATGGATACGTACAACAATACTCCGATCTCCTCTGGCAGGGTGTTGAACAATTCGCATATACCTGTGAGTCCGGAAAAAAGTGTGATGGGAATTTCGGTGAAAGCAGATGAGATCTCGACTTCATCCCCGGAAGCAAAGGAGTGGTTCATCCAGGGACTCTATTATACCAATCATTACAACCAGTTCGAAGAAGCATTGGATCACCTCAATAAATCGCTGGAAATCGACCAGGCATTTGTAGAAGCGTGGTACGTAAAGGGTGTTGCCCTCCATAACCTGCAGAGATATAATGAAGCACAATATTGTTTTGACAGGGCGCTCGCACTCGACCCATTCGATATTTCAGTCTGGTTTCTCAAAGCTATGACTTTTTACGACATGGTCCGGCACTGAGGTATCCGGAACTAATTTCACTCATGTTTTTACCTCCGGCGTTTAATCTCTCGAATAGGGATACCGGAGATGTGGGATTTTTTAAACGGGCTAATCCCCACCACTGAAATAACAGAGATTTGCCCTTTTTTGATCCTAAAGTTATTTATCTTTATTAACTAAAGCTTGCTATGCTATAGCATAGCACAACAAGGGAGTAACACACGTATGAAGTTTAGAAATATACTTATCATTATCGTATTACTGGTTGCAGCCTTCTCTGTCGGTTGCACAGAGGAAGCGACGCAAACCGAGACCCTCAAAATTGGAGTGGTTGCATCCATGACCGGTCCGGCCAGCACCACAGGCAAGGATATCTGGCAGTCAGCCGTACTGGCGGGGGACGAAATAAATGAGAACGGTGGAGTGTACATCAGCGAACTGGGTAAAAAAGTCCCGGTTACTCTCATACTGGGCGACGACGAATCCACACGTGAGGGCGGGCAGAAGGCTGTCTCCAGACTCATTACAGAAGACCAGGTGAATATTCTGGTTGGGGGCTTCTCAAGTGCCGTCACTTCGGCGCATCAGTCAATTGTTACCGAACATAAGGTGCCGTATATTATTACCGGAGCATCAAGCCCTATCATCACAAGAAGAACGGATATTGACACCAGCTGTATGTTCCATTACTGCCCGACAACTGATGACTATGGTCGGCAGACGACGCTCTTTGCCTGCGAGGCGATTCGCCCTGCAGTTAACGAAAAGTTCGGTTTCGCGTCTGACAGACCCCTGAGACTGGCGATTCTCTATCAGGACAGTCCGTATGGAAAAGGGGTGCAGAGTGCAGTTGAGAACACAATTGCAACTGAAAATCTCAACATAGAGATAGTTGATGAACAATCCTTTAAAATGGGTGAGAGTGATTTCAGAACAGTGCTGACAGCAATTAAAGCATCAAAACCAGATGTTGTATATCCGGCAGCCTTCCTGAATGAACAGATTCCGCTGGTGATACAGGCAAGACGGGATGTCGGACTTGACACAATCTTCCTTGCCGTAGAGTGCAATGACGATCCGGATTATTACACAGGTCTGGGAAAATATGGTGAATACTCAATTATTGAGACGCGCTTCAGTCCATATGCAGTACCTGAAGGATCCATTGCACCGGCTGTCCTTAAGTTTAAAAACAGTTTTGAGAAGAGATGGAGCGGATTCCCAGCGATGATGGGTGCTTCCACATACGAAGGCATTTTCATTGCTGCTCAGGCTGCAGAAGATGCCGGCACTCTTGATAAAGAAAAACTGAGAGATGCTGTTGCAGAGATAGAAATGCCTCAGATCATTGAAGTCATGCAGAATGGGACGATCTCATTTTCCAAAGATTACCGTGAGGCAACATTTGAATTATATATGGAACAGCTCTTCTGGGATGATGCCGCAGGTGAACTCCGGCCAAAGATTGTCTGGCCAGATAATATAAAGGAGACAGATTTCACAATTCCGGACTGGTATGTTCCGGGATCCCCATAAAATATTTTTTTTATTTTTTCTGACTGGTGCCCGGTATGAAAGTGCCAACAGACCCTTCTCATCAGACACTGCATAAAGCTTAAGCCCACACCAAAACCCCCCGGACACACACTATTAATTAAGCTGAAATTAAATATGCTATATGTTAACATAGAGCACAGTATCGTGATAACTCATGCTTGAAATCAAAGGTGTCGAAAAGAGATTTGGTGGCCTTGTGGCAGTCAGTAATATAGACATGACTATCAACAACGGTGAAATAGTGGGATTAGTAGGGCCAAACGGCGCTGGAAAAACGACATTGCTCAATGTCATTGCAGGCATATACCGTCCGGAC
>DAOVRB010000245.1 GCA_030628325.1 Methanomicrobiaceae archaeon
CGTCACTCATCCACTCTTTGTCACCAGTGAACTGAAGGGGGGCTATCTTCTCAGCCCACAATTCATCCAGTGAGGAATCATCAGTAGAAAGAGTTGTCTTACCCTTTATCATGCCGGTTCCTGAACCTCTATGATCAAATATCCGCATTCTGCAGCACTTGTAATTCCTGCAGAACTGTGGCCTTGTGTTATAGATGATACACACATATCTTTTGTCATCGTTTTTGTTGAGAAACGGACACCATCCCTCAGGCACATCCCTGTCATCGTTATCAGGGTCAAAAACATTCCTGTATGGCTTTTCGACCATTGCATAAAATGTCTCTTTTCCAAGTTCATGTTTTCCTGCAATCTGCCCGTTGCCCGTTGAACTGATGACCTTTACGTACCTCGCCATACCCATACAGCACCTGCCACAAATAGTGCAAACAAACTCCGCCATTGAATTAATCTGGATGCAGATAGTTCATAATGCTATTCATTTACAGAGATCATCACAGACCACTTTAACTGCATTATTATTGCAGAAGAACAAATGTAATTTTCATATGAAGGTCTGTATCATGTGCGGAGGAGAAGGGACACGTCTGCGTCCCCTGACATTCGAACGACCTAAACCCTGCATACCAATAGTTAATGTTCCGTCAATTATGCATCTTGTATCTCATCTCTCAAATCTCGGTTTCAATGACATCGTCATAACCCTTGGATACAAAGGCAATGAAATTGAAGATGCACTTGGAGATGGATCAATACTTGATGTGGATATCACGTATGTGCATGACAAAATAAAACTCGGTACAGCAGGGAGTGTAAAAAATGCACAGGAATACCTGAATGATTCACCATTTCTTGTTGTAGGTGGCGACCATATCACCGACCTGAATTTGCTGGCATTTTACAGAGAACATATCAGGGACGATGCGATGGTGTCAATTGGACTTCTCAGTATAGATGAGCCCTCCGAATACGGAATTGCAGAGATTGACATAAATTATAATATCAAAAGGTTCCATGAAAAACCAGGACCTGGCGAAATCTTCAGTAATCTGGCAAGCACCGGAATGTATGTCTGCAACCCGGAGATCTTTGACTATATTCCAGAAAACACAAAATTTGACTTTGCAAAAGATCTTTTCCCAAAACTGATGCAAGAAGGGAGAATAATCAAAGGATGGCTTGCAAGAGGGAACTGGACAGATGTCGGAAATCCACAGTCGCTCAGAGAAGCTGAACGCTGGAAACTACAGGATGTTATGTATACAAGTATAACCGGTGATTTTAGTGCAAGAGGGGCAAAAATCCAGGGCCCGGTCACTCTTAGTAATGCAGTAACAATAGGTGAGAATTCCAGAATAATAGGGCCGGTATCAATAGGTGCGCATACAGTTATTGAAGAAAACGTGTTAATCGGACCATATACCAGTATTGGTAAGAACTGTACGATAAAGCATGATTCAAAAATATTCTCGTCATCACTTTATAACGGGATTTCCATAGGATCTTCCTCCACAGTCAGCGGGAGTATTATCGATAATAATGCAGATATCAGTGACAACTGTAATATTGAAAATAACACAGTTATTGGTCCGAGGATTGTTATGGGCAGGAATGTAGTTGTACATTCAGGTATACGTATCTGGCCTGAAGTAACCATTGAAAATGGTGCTGTTGTAAAAGAACACATATTTAATAAAAAATATAAAAGTGGATTTCAGGGATCCTGATCTTAACCATGACGGACAAGACGATGCGTCACTGCAACCAGCGGGTGACGCGCATAGTCCATCACCTTGATATCATCAAGGGTCTTTAGGTTCATCTCTCTCGCGGTTCTTTCAAGTCCCAGTTCAATGTTTTCATCAATTTCAATAATATAAGCATCAAGCTCTTTTATTCCAAGCCTTTTTGCCGCAACAGCGCGGTGATGCCCGTCAACAAGTATCAGTTTCCCCGGACGCCTGATAACAATCAACGGTTCGGCAAGACCTTTTTGTATTTCGTACATTCTCCCTTCAAGTTCATCCTCATATATTTTTGACTGTGTAGGGAGAATTCCGGCGATGGGAACCCGATCCCTGTTAAGAGTTGGTTTAAGATCGTAGAGTTGTTTGAGCGTATCGATAAATTTAAAGACTTTTTCCGGAGATACATGCTCAATCTGTGAACGTATCACATCAGTATTAGAGATAATTCCCACCAGATTGTTCTCATCATCCACAACAGGAAGTTTCTGGATACCTGAACGGAAGATCACTCTTGCTGCATCGTTTATACTCATCTCAGGGTCGGCAACAATCAGGTGGCGTGACATAATTCTTTCAACAGATGTATTTGGATAGACAAAAAGCAGGTCACGCGCAGAGATATACCCTTCCACTTTCTTTCCGTCAACAACAGGAAATCCGTCATGCTGGGTTTTACGAATCGCCTCAATCACATCACGGGCAGTACCGTGGACATCAACAGTGACAACATCATAGGTCATGTAATCCCTGACCTTTTTCTTATCCATTAGATTCATGTTGATTTTTGCTATACTTCAAGGATTCGGAAAAACATTTGCAGAAAATGGATGAAAACGTGCATGACCTCTCAAGGTCATGCACTGTTTGATGAAAGTGGCATTTGCCGCTTTCATGCTAAAGAACAGGTCTGGCAAACGGGGTGCTATGCATTACAGTGGTGCTATACTACAGTACCTGGTCAACTTTCAAGCCTGTTATTGTACAAAAATGAATTATTCAATTGGGATAGGTGTAACCTTCTTTAATTCAGCCCTGTTTAAGTGAACTTCAAGCACACCATTCTTAAATGTCGCTTTTTCTCCTTCTTCTGTCACCACACCGGGGAGGCTGACTGTTCTTTTCATTTCCCCAAAGGCCCGCTCGCGCATATAATATCCGGCTTCCTTCTCTTCAACCTCTGTTTTTCTTTCACAGGATATTTCAAGTGTCCGTGGATCTATCAGATTTAACGTCATATCTTCCTTCTTCACACCAGGAAGATCAGCGACAATAATGATCTCAGTCTCACTTTCACGGACATCAACCGTACACTCCCCTTTAATTGCCGGCAGCATTCTATATATCCGTGGACTTCCGGAAGTTAGTGCTGACAGGAACCTGTTTTCCATTTCAGCCATCATATCATCAAATTCATTCCATGGGGTATAATTCTGGAATCTTCGTAACCTTCGCATATTTA
>DAOVRB010000050.1 GCA_030628325.1 Methanomicrobiaceae archaeon
AATATCATCTATACGCGGGGCCCATGCACCTTCATCCCCTTTGCCACAGCCTTTACCCTGTTCAATCAGGAGTTCTTTAATCTTCTTGTGCACACTGGAATTTGCAAATACTGCCTCTTCTGAATTAAGTGCACCTGTCGGGACAATCAGAAATTCCTGAATATCAGTTGCATTTGCAGCATGTGCCCCTCCTCCGATCACATTGCCGAGAGGAAGTGGAGTTTCTGTTGCAAATATTCCGCCAAGATAGTTAAACAGGTTCATATCAAGTGAGTCTGCTGCGGCTTTTGCAGTTGCAAGTGAAACAGCTACAGCTACATTCGCACCGATTGAACTGAAATCAGTTGTTCCGTCAATCTCTCTCATAGAATAATCAATAGATGCCTGATCTGTTGCATCCATTCCTATTAAAGATGGAACTAACGAAGTTTGAGCATTTGCAATTGCTTCACGTGGCGGAAGTACTTTGGCCTCATGCATACCGGTACTGGCACCACTTGGTGCTGCAGCACGACCAAAACCAAACTCTGTAGTAACATCTGCCTCTACAGTAGGGTTACCCCGGCTGTCAAGTATAGTCCTAAGGACAATATTCTGAATTTTCATAGTCCATCATCTAGTTCTCTTTACAGTGATAGGAATCACACCTTTCGTGAATTCCTCCTCAGCTATTTCAAGCGGATCTATACTGCTGGTCCTGACCAGAACAGGAGCACCCATAGAAATCTGCAGAGAACGTGCACCAATAATTCTGGCTCTCTCATACCGCGTATACACTTTCATCATATCTCCACAAAATGTAATTATTATTTATGAATGGGGTCGCTGAGATTCGAACTCAGGTTACAGCATCCCGAACGCCATAGGATTCCAGGCTACCCCACGACCCCTTATCAATTAATACTAACTTTTTTTCACTGGTAAGGGGTAAGCTCATCAATAATCTCTTTGTGTGTCAACAGCATGCGCCTGCAGCAATAACGCTCCAGACCGAGATCATCGAGGATCTGTTTGGGATCCTCGCCTGCATCTCTTCGCTGTTTGTACTCTTCCCATGCTGTGGAAATTACTTTTCCACAGGTAAAACATCGGACTGGTATCATACAGATCGATCTCTCTATATTTATTTATATCTTAACGATAAGACTTCTGGAATTTCGCACGTGCACCACGACCATGTGGCTTCTTTGCTTCCTTCTGTCTGGAATCATTCACAAGGAGTGTCCTGTCATATGCAAGATAACTGTCCTTGATTTTTGGATCATTATGCCACTCTACGATACCACGGGCAAGTGCTGTGCGAACAGCCTCAGCCTGACCCATAACGCCACCACCATAGACATTAATGGTTACGTCAATTCCATCCAGAACATCCGGAGTTAGTAACAGTGGTTCTGAAATCTTCATTTGCACCATTTCAGTACCATAGATTTCAAGCGGTACTGAATTTATACGAACTCTGCCTTTGCCTTCTTTTAGTGTTGCTCTGGCAACTGCAGTCTTTCTCTTTCCACTTGTATTGATTACTTTAGCCATTGAGAACCACCTGTTTAGAATTTAGCTCCAAGTTTGGTACTGACTGAGCCAAGCGTCACATACTTAGGGGTGGAAAGTCTGTCAACATGTGCCTTTTCAAAGGTCTCCATTCCAACACCCTCAAACTCATCAGGAACACCAACGTAGACTTTAACCCGTCTGAATGCTTCCGCACCACGTTCCCTTTTATAGGGGAGCATGCCACGGATTGTGCGCTTCATGATATGATCAGGTCTCCTTGGGAAGAATGGACCGCCTTCTCTGGAACCACGTTTTCTCTTCTGATCATAGTGTGCATATACAGATGCTTTTGCACCGGAAATAACAGCACTCTCAGCATTTACAATAGCAATTTCCTCACCTTCGAGTGAACGTTTTGCCACAATACTGGCGAGCCTTCCAAGGCGAAGGCCTTCTGCATTAATTACAGTAACCATATCCATTTCACCTCAGAATTCTTACACAGTTCCCATTGGGATTATCCCTGAGAAGATCCTCAATAGTCATGCACTTTCCATTTGCGTCCTTTATCTTTGATGCTGCAGCATCACTAAAATTCAGTGCTGCCACTGAAACCTGTAGATCAATAACTCCACTTCCAAGAACCTTGCCAGGTACAATGATGATTTCATCTTTTTTTGCATACCGACTAATCTTACTGATATTAACCTCAGCATAATTCCTGTTAGGAGCTTCCAGCCTCTTTGCAATCTCGCGCCAGAGGTTTGCATCATTTACTCTGGATGCCTCTTTTAGCATTGAGATCAGAGCAGAGTAACGCGGATTTGTTTTTTTATCAACTCTCTTCATTTACAATCCTTCCTGAAATATCACTCAGTACATCTATCAGACTTTCAGACTTTTCTTTTATATACAAAAATGCGCGTTCCATTATCACATTTACAGGAAGCGAACCATCACTTTCAACCACAAAAATATAACGGGTGTTGTCCGAAATTATGTGTATTGCAGGTTCATTTCCAATGCCTCCTGCTATGCAGGCATGCTCACAGAGTTTGCAGAGTGAACAACTCTCAAGTTTTCCATCTGCAACCTCAACAAATTTGTTGCCAGGTTTTAGCACAAGCACACCTTTCGGGCATTCCTCTACACACATACCACATGCGTCACAGCGGTCATCCACTTTAATTATCGGATAACTCTTATAACCACAGGCAAGTGTCGACTCCCACTTTGCATGCTCTTTGCCTGTATTAAGTTCCGCACGGGCTTCCAGTACAACCTTCTGGTCCATCTCAAGTTTTACAAGAGGAATGTTGGCATCAACAGGAATCGTATTAGGATCCTGAGGAATCAGATCACTTGAATAGACCGTCTTCCCACCTTCAACACCCTCAACACTAAGAGTATATATGGCCTGACAGGATGAACAACCCTCACCGTCACAGGAACATTCGTCCCTCCGGACATAAGCTGTAAGATCTGTCTTCAGTGGAATCAAACCAAGACGGTGTGCCAGAATTTCATCGAATAATGCACTGTTATTATCATATATCATAACATCTTCGATGGCGAGTGTTGGAACCTCGCTTATCATTGCCCTCCGGAAACTGTTTGCAAATGCAGGTGTTGTTCCGGACAATATAAAACGGGCTACGTGTTCATCCAGTCTGATAAATGAGATATCCATTAACTAGACTCTCCTGCCCCTTCTCCCACCTTTGGCACGAATGCTGTCATGAGGTACGGGTGTTACGTCTTCAATACGTCCAATTCTTATACCAGCCCTTGCAAGAGCACGAATTGCTGCCTGGGCACCGGGTCCCGGACTGCGCTGCTTACCTCTGCCAGGTGCACGCACTTTAATATGTAATCCAACAATGCCTTTTTCCCGGACCTGCTGGGCTAGATTCGTTGCCATCTGCATTGCTGCATATGGAGAACTTTCATTCCTGTCCTGTTTAACAACCATTCCACCACTGCTTTTGGTTATAGTTTCTGCACCAGAAAGATCAGTAACGGTAATTACGGTGTTATTAAAGGAAGCATATATGTGTGCAACTCCCCATTTATCATTAAAATCTGCTGCCATTACAGACGACCTCCTGCACGGATAACACGTTCACGTTCCGGGTGAACATCATTCGTTAGTGGTGAAAGACCATAGTAACCAAGAGTACCTTCTTCAACTTTTTTTACACGATACCCGGGAATTGATACTTTCCTGCCACCAAGTGCAATGTGACCATGAGTGATAAACTGGCGTGCCTGCTTTGGTGAGCGTGCAAGACCCTGCCTGTATACAAGAGTCTGGAGGCGACGCTCAAGTTCAACCTCAATTTTCATTGCCAGCACATCGCCGATACTGGCATTCTCTCCAAGAAGGCCAAAACGGTTCAGGTGACCAAGCAGTTCATCTTCCTTCTTTGCAATCATTGCTTCATCAATAGAAGCTGATTTTAGTGCAAGGAGATCTCTTGCTGCATGGCGATAACGCCTGAGATTACTCTGTGCTTTCCAGAGTTCACGCTTGTTACGAAGACCATATTCTATTACAAGACGTGTTTCGTCTTCAATACGGGACTTCTCAAATCTGCGCTTTGGTGTCTCATACTGTTTGTGATTTTGTCCAGGATAACTCATTCAACCACCGGATTAGTTCCTCTTTTTGCTGACACCAACTGTAGTGCCGGTTCTTCCTGTAGACTTAGTACGCTGTCCACGGACTTTCTGGTTTGTCTCATGACGAATACCACGGTAGCATCGAATCTTCCTCATACGGTTAATATCATCTTCAATTGCCATACGAAGTTCCGCACCCAGAAGTTGCTTTGCCTCTCCAGAGTAAACGTCCTTCTGACGGTTTAACATCCAGGTAGGCACGTTGCTCTTATAGTTTGTAACAACTTCACGAATCCGGTCCACATGTTCATCATCAAGCAGACCCAGTGTCGCCCGCGGGTCAACAACGGCCAGTTTTGCGATGACACCTGAGGTGTGCATACCAATACCAGGAAGACCTGCCAGAGCGATCTGAACCGCTTTTGTACCATCAAGGTCGGCGTTTTCCACCCTTACAAAATATTTAATCTCTTGTTCTTCCATTCAACTGCCTCACAATGAGATTGCTCTGAAGCGCTGAGGGAGGGATTTGAACCCTCGAGTCCCAGAGGGACACGGGGTTAGCAACCCCGCGCCATGCCAGGCTTGGCTACCTCAACAGAGAAAATCTCGCATCTTTCGACACTCGCAGCACATATTTACTGCTACCATGAATGTTGCTCAAAATAATAGGCATGAATCACACTTAAAGATTGTGGTCTGTTTCAGACCCTGTCATAACTCTGTCAAATGGGATCAGAATAGATTTGACAGTTGACCACATAAAACCAAATTTATACTGATCACTTATGTATTCACTCAATATAAGATTACTCAGCTGCGCAGTATTATGATATCCAGTCAAAAAACTGAGAAACATTCCAAAATAGACGATAATTACTCGCCCTGAGTACAGCATACGCTAATGTGATGGTTATCTCAGCATTTGGGCGTTCCATTTATCACATTAGTGATACTTTGCGAATTGATGGGATGGTTTTACATTGAGATGGAGATTTACAGGCAAAAGCGTCTGATATACTACAGATCCAGTAAGAGTATACAGCTTGTTACTTTCATTCCGTCCGGACTCTGTGACTAGAGAAATCCTGGATGGAAAATATGGACTTTGTCTATTTTAATCCCATAATGTGGATTAAAGCGTACATAATTGCCGTCTGCACAGGCAAAGAACCTGAAGTGGAAAGAGACATAAAAAAGACTTGAGAAAAGAAAAGATCTACCTGACACGAGATAATTCTGGTGGGTAACGCCTCATGGGCGCGACGTTTATTCCTTCCAGTTCTCCAAGCGCAAAAGTGAAGCGGTCTTTTATTGTTGATGGCAGTTCTTTCTCATCAATCTCCTCAAAACCATACTTTTTATAAAAATCAACAAGCTCTATTACAGAATGCATGTAAAGAGTCTCGTCCCCACATGCGTCTACAAGGGCCTTTACAACCAGATTTGCATAACCATGGCCCCTGAATACCTCAGGCACAAAAATTGCATCCACTTCCAGCCCGTCAGAGTGCCTTTTACACCGCCCGACTCCAACCAGAGTATCTTCCACAAATACACCAAAAGTACGATCATTAACCGGATCCACCTTCTGCCCATGGTAATTCAGCCAGATTTCCTCACAAAGACTGAATTCATCCGTTCCCAGTTCACGTACACTGACATCCAGTTTGTATCCGGGAAACATGACAAATACAGGACTCTTTGACTTTTTTGCTACTTCGGCAGTGACACTCCCCAGAGCAATATTTGTAATATAATCATTTTTCCCAAACCGCCCCATCATGATTAACGAATTTTCTTTTTCACAGGCAAATTCAATGATCTTTTCAACAGGACTTCCAAGACTGATTTTACAGTCAACATGAAGGCCGGCCTCTTCAAGCACTTTTTTCATGAAACCCAGATGCTTCTCTCCCCCTTCCACAAGGGAATCAATCTCTTCTCTTGTTTCAGCACTTTTAATTACATGAAGCAGAGTAATACGGGAAAAATATCTATTATATTTTTTTATTTTCAGAACCAGATCATGTGACGGTTTTGAGAAATCAACCGGACACAGAACATTGGACAGGAGATTTATGCATGACTTTTCAAGAGTGCATCCCATCGGTTTTGTCTGTCTTTTATATGGCATAATCATAACATGCCTGTCAGCCTTGCGGAGCACTGATTCAGATACACTGCCAAGGAAAAAACCTTCAATAAGACCGCGTCCGCGCGCTCCCAGAACAATTAACGAAACATCCTCTTCACCTGCAACAGATAAAATAGAGTCTGAAATCTCCCCGCTATTATTTTTTTCAATCAGAACAGAGACATCCATACCAAGGGAGTTCATGAATACTTTCTCTTCATTCATTTCCCCCTGAACCTCTTTGAGAGATTCACCTTTGCCGTTGCCAAAGAACCATCTGCCATTGGATTTTGCCTTTGAATTCACAACATGGAGTAGTACAACCCTGCGGGCACCAGGAATTTCATGCATGCATTCCACAATATACCGGGCATAATCAGAAAAATCAGTAGGGATAAGAATTTTTTCAAACATGTAATTACCCTGACAATGATATTGTCAGAAATAATAACATTTATAAATTGGGTTTTGAAGGCAGCATCTCTTTTTTCAGTGATTTTGATTATTGATCGGGAATTAACAGTGGCTAAAAAACAGATCCTCTTAGAGAATTCTGTTGAATTTATGATAATTTAGATTAAACATCAATCCCGGTTAACTACCCACGACTTCAGTCGCGGGTTTCCTGCCTGTTTTGATCGTGAAAAAATGAAGTGAGGTAGGTTGTTTTACATTAATATCTGGAAAGATACTGTTGTATTTCCCAGGGGTGAACAGCTGTATTGAAAGACTCCAACTCAATACGGGCAATACTGTTCAGACCATCGA
>DAOVRB010000070.1 GCA_030628325.1 Methanomicrobiaceae archaeon
ATTTGAATTTTGGGGATTTTTAAACCGGCACAGTTGGGTATTTTTAAGTCGGCATTGACATTCTCTTTAGTACTTGCGATACACGGTGCTTCGGTGGCCTACTTCAATAACAAAAACGAGCAGTTCCTGATCCAGAATGGTAAGGATATACCGATAATCCCTCTCCACTCTCAGTGAATAGAGTGGGACGTTGTTGTTGGTTTTGAGCTTTTTTACCTGCCGATACGGGTTATTTAGGATGGATTTGAGCGTAGTGTGAACCCTGATTGCGGTCTCTTTCGGGAGTTTTCTGAGGTCTTTGTGGGCATCAGGAGCATATCTGAGTGTATACATCCCTCATAACCCCAGCTCTTTGTCAATCTCCTCTGCCGTTACATAGCGTCCGGCTTTGAGATCGGCAATGGCTGCTCCGATTCGTTCCAGGGTGTTATTGCTTAACGGTTCTTCATCGCCTGCCATATCTGCAAGCCGGGAGACGACGTCGTTATAGGTCTCCCGTGGATGAATTTTCAGACGATCCAGCCGGGACTTCAGGTCGGTGTTGATCTTTATTGTGGTAACTGACAATGTTGGCATACCTTAGTATACCTAAGTATCCTACAAAAAACTTACCATGATATTTTGGTGGTGTCTTTCCGGGATGATTAAGGGCAGGATATTTCCAGACTCGGAAAACAGATGATATTTTACATAGTCACATCAACATCAGTAATAAGAGGCGTCGTGAAATGTCAGCACCTGAGGCAATCATCAAATTAGTTGAAAAATTCGAATTTCATCGGGAAGCCTATAAACGGGGGCAATATAACGAGACGCAATTACGGCGTGAATTTCTCGATCTTTTTTTCAAGGCTCTGGGCTGGGATGTGGACAATAACAGGGGCTGGGCAGAGGCATACAAGGAAGTTGCCCATGAAGATCCGATCCAGATCCGGGGGCAGACACAATATATTGACTACTCTTTCCGCATCGGTGGCGTGAGAAAGTTTATCGTGGAGGCAAAGAAGCCTGCGGTGAATATTAAGAATGATACCAAATCTGCCCTGCAACTGCGCCGGTACGGGTGGAATGCCGGGCTTAAGTTGAGTATTCTCTCTGATTTTGAAGAGTTTGCGGTGTATGACTGTACAAAAAAGATCGAGAAGGAAGATACGGCAGCGACTGCACGTATCGCTTATCTCACTTTTGATGAGTATCCTGAAAAATGGGACTGGATCGCCTCGATCTTTACCGGGGAGAGCATTCAAAATGGCTCTTTTGACAAATTTGTCGAATCAAAGAAAGGCAGGCGTGGTACTGCCGGGGTTGATGACGCCTTTCTTGCCGACATTGAGGAGTGGCGGTTACTTCTTGCGCGAAATATTGCACTGCGTAATTCCCTTTCGGTTGAGGAGCTGAATATCGCTGTCCAGCGCATCATCGATCGGATCATTTTTCTCCGGATATGTGAAGACCGCGGAATAGAGAAGTACGGGACGCTTCAGGAACTTTTAGAGTGTGATTCTGTTTACAGCAGTCTCTGTGACCTGTTCAGGCATGCGGATGACCGTTACAATTCCGGGCTCTTTTATTTTGACGCTGAACCCGGAAGAAATGAAATGCCGGATGAGCTGACGCCCGGTCTCACCATCGATGACAAAGTCCTGAAGGCGATCATCAAACGCCTCTATTATCCTGAGAGTCCCTATGAGTTCTCGGTAATCCCCACAGACATCCTCGGTCATGTGTATGAGCAGTTTCTTGGCAAGGTGATCAGGCTTACATCCGGGAATCGTGCAAAGGTTGAGGAGAAGCCAGAGGTGCGCAAGGCTGGCGGTGTGTTCTACACCCCTACTTATATTGTGGACTATATCGTGCACCAGACTGTCGGTGAACTGCTGAAGGAGAAGACTCCAAAAGAGGTCTCAAATCTGACAATACTCGATCCAGCGTGCGGTTCAGGTTCATTTCTCATTGGAGCTTACCAGTTGCTTCTTGACTGGCACCGCGACTGGTACATCGCGAACCTCGTCCCGGTGCTCAAAGATAAGGGTCCCATTTCTCCGGAAGTGCGGGCACTGCTCCCTGCTGCCACAGCCACAGGCACAGTCACAGGCGCAGAGACTGGGACAGAAACAGCCGCCGGGAAAAGGAGGAGAAAAAAGAAAAAGAATGAGGCGGCAGTACTTCCGGTTTACAGGGCTGACAGCGGAACAGTGTCGCGGGTCAGAAGCGACTGGAAACTGACCACAGCGGAGCGCAAGCGCATTCTTCTCAACAATATCTATGGCGTGGATATCGACCGGCAGGCGGTGGAGGTGACAAAACTCTCGCTGCTCCTGAAGGTGCTTGAGGAGGAGAGCGAAGAAACTGTCTCAAAACAGCTGAAGCTTTTTGCGGAGCGTGCGCTGCCCAGCCTTAATGAGAACATAAAGTGCGGCAACTCGCTGATCGGGACGGATATCTACGCGGACGTGCAGGTGACGCTTGACCAGACCGAGGCGATGCGGATTAATGCATTCGACTGGGAGCGGGAGTTTGCCGGTGTGATGAAGGCGGGCGGGTTCGATGCGGTGATCGGGAACCCGCCGTATGTGAGGCAGGAACTCCTGAAAGATC
The DNA here is from genome assembly GCA_030628325.1 of Methanomicrobiaceae archaeon. Taxonomy (GTDB): domain Archaea; phylum Halobacteriota; class Methanomicrobia; order Methanomicrobiales; family Methanomicrobiaceae; genus DAOVRB01. The sequence goes on from DAOVRB010000070.1 coordinate 2,599, forward strand.
AGAAGGAATATTTCAAAAACCATTATGCGGTCTATCATGGCGTTGCTGATCTGTATGCCTACTTCATTGAGAAAGGCGTGTCCCTGCTTCGCCCCGGCGGGTTCTTCTCCTATATTGTTGCAAACAAGTGGATGCGTGCAAACTATGGCAAACCGCTCAGGCAGTGGCTGAAAGAGAAACAGATCGAGGAGATCATCGACTTTGGTGATTTGCCGGTGTTCAGAAATGTAACCACATATCCCTGCATCATGCGGATTTCAGGCGGTGCCACAAGTGGTTCCGCAAGCGGGTCATTTGATGTTGTGCAGGCAAAAACGCTGGAGTTCTCTGATCTTTTGGAGTACGTGAAGGAGCAGCACTACACGGTGAATCGGCAGGAACTGGATGATAGTGGGTGGTCACTCGTAGATGAGCGGACGCAGGCGGTTTTGAATAAGCTGCAGCAGACCGGCGTGCCGCTTGGGGAGTATGTGGGCGGGAAGATCTATCGGGGCGTCCTGACCGGGCTGAATAAGGCGTTCGTGATCGACGATGCAACGCGAGAGCGGCTAATTGCAGAAGACCCGAAGAGCGAAGAGGTGATTAAGCCGTTTTTAGCAGGGAGGGATGTCAAAAGATACCAACCGCTTGAGACGGACAAATACCTAATCTTCACCCGAAGGGGTATTGACATCATGCAGTACCCTGCCATTGAAACCTATCTTAAGCAGTTCAAGAAGGAACTTATGCCAAAACCCAAAGATTGGTCTGGCGGAAAATGGGATGGGAGGAAACCGGGGTCATATCAGTGGTACGAGATTCAGGACTCGATTGACTATTATCGTGAATTTGAGAAGCCGAAAATCATTATTCCATCGATTGTAAAATCCGCCTCATATGCCTATGACACAGATGGATTTTATTCAAATGACAAAACTTCTATTATCCCTGTTGATGATCCGTATCTGCTGGGGATTCTTAATTCTAAAGTAGCAGATTTTGTAATTTTCTTAATTTCTTCAACAAAACAGGGTGGCTATTATGAGTATAAGCCAATGTATGTATCAAAAATCCCTGTCCGCACCATCAACTTCTCCGACCCCGCCGACGTTGCCAGCCACGACAGGATGGTCGCCCTTGTGGAGCAGATGCTCACCCTTCACAAACGCCTGCCTGAAGCGAAGACCGATCAGGAGAACACATCCATCAGGCGGCAGATTGAAGCGACGGATGGTGCGATTGATGCGTTGGTGTACGAGTTGTACGGGCTGACGGAGGAGGAGATTGAGATTGTGGAGGGGAAATAAGTATTTTCTAGGGAAATATGAATTCAAATAAAAAAGATATCCTAAAAAAACTTACATTGACAGATTATGGAGAATTCATTTCCGTTTATAGTGGGTGCGGTACATTATCAATCGTAGGTGGGGCAGGTGAAAAACCTCAAGAATGTTCATTTGAAGCAGGTCAGAGGATTGATGGAAATATCATACTCTTATGTCAAGATCTACCCCCAGAATTCCCTTTTTTATTTCTTTCCGGAAGGGAAGCAAAAAAATTCAAGGGCAAAACTAAAGAAGGGTATTCAGTAAGATCAAATGAATCAAAGACAAGTTTACTTCAAATCAGTTACCCCAAGTCGAAAATTGGTTTATACGACCAGAACCTTGCATTGAGGCTAACAGAATTGTCGATTAATTATTCGGAAGAAAAATGTTTCGAAGTTCGTTTTGGAATATGCAATTTCAAATTTGATGAAAATGATACAATCGACAAGGGTAATAAAAGCGACAAAGTAATCCTTCCTATCGGAGAAGAAAACATTGAAATATCTTTCAAAAAAGTGAACGATTATGACGATAAAATCAATCGAATTTCTACATTTAAAACCATTGATGTAACATGCGAACTCGTTCTAAAAATTTCGAATGGAAGCGATTTAAGCAAATTAATAACACTGATTGGTGGTATTTGCTTTTTATTATCAGTAAAAAATGGCACGAAAATTTCATGGATTTACTATGATATTTGTCAAAAAAACGGGGAATCTATTTCCAGGAAGCATGCTTTAAAGGTAACAAAAGCTTATCAGCCGCTCAATATTTATTATTTAAAAGAACCACGCACTGTGCAGACGAAGGAATTTTTGGAAGCTACATATCCTCATTACTTGGAATATCGGGATCTTTTTAAATTAAATAGTGGTGTGATTGATGCATTTCTTGATGCAAAAGCAGAAAATGACTTTCTTGAAACACGAGCGGGTAAAATGGCGCTCGCAATTGAATTTTTAAAAAATGAATATCTTATGAGTCAGGGTCAGGATTCAGAATTTATTATTCCTCCGGAAAATTTCAAAAAATGTAGTCAGGAAATACAACCGGTCATGATTAAGACTCTTAAACTTCATGATTTAACAGAAAATGGAAAGATCCAAGCAATATCTGATATAAATAAAATTAATGGATTAAATCGGCGATCTTTCAGTAACATTTTCAAACAGCTTGTTAAACAATTTCAGGTAAACATAACTAACGATGAAATTTCACTTTTCACTCACTGTCGGAATAGTTTAGTTCATCGGGGTAATTTCTATTGTAAAACGTTTCGACCGGAAGAGAAAAAGAGGTGTGAGCCACTCCTCAATTACAAGTTCGAATACTTTTTTATGGTTAACATACTTGACAGGATTTTTTTAAGAATATTAGGACAAGATGATAAAATGATTAAGGTTAATTGGAGAAATCCTCCGGAAAGAATAAGCGAGTGGTTAAAATGATCCAATTTTTTCAGGAGCCACGATCGCATGATCACACTTGTCACGCAGATGCTGGAAATCCGTTTCTGGTCATCAGGACAGAGACGGATTCGATTGATTTTTCTCGTATCGGACGCGAAGAACTCATAAAATTATCACTTGCATATACCTGTTTAGTTCATAGAGTATTATTGAAAGTATTGGGGTACAGCGGGACTTATATTGATTATTCACTGAAAGAACGACCAGAGAAGTCATTGACACAAATCGTTGGGGAATAATTATGGAAATGGATGAGCTGAATGTGGAAGAGAATGCGATTGTTGAAGGAAGCAGTACTTTATGACTATTGACCCACTCATTAACGGGATCGAAACAAGGGAACTCGAATTCAAGGAAAAGCCGAATCCCGCACTCTTCAAAACATTGTCTGCGTTTGCCAACACCAATGGGGGAGTTGTATTCGTTGGCGTATCTGACAAAAAAGAGGTCACCGGGTACCGGTGCTCAAACACCGATCTCAAAAAACTGTCCGATACCATCGTCAACAAGCTTGCCATTCATCCCGTCATTGAACCCGTCAGGTGCGAAGGGAAAAACGTGCTTCGGATCGATGTAAAAAAGAGTAAAATGCCGGTTGCATACGAAGGCCGGTATTACACACGGGTGGGAAACACAACAAGGCTGATGGACACCGAAGAACTCAAAGAATTCCTCATTTCAGAGATTGAATGGGACAGCCTCCCTTCGCAGCGCGGACTTGCGGATATTGACGAAGAGACGGTCAGGCTCTTCGTGCGCCACGCCAAAAGTGCCGGGCGGCTCCCCGGCGCTGACGAGCGCGAACCGGTTGCGGCGATACTCACGCGACTCGGGCTCATGACCGGGGATCAGATGACCAACGCGGCGTTCCTGCTCTTTGGGAAAAAACAGGAGCCCTACCTGTCGGATGCCGTGCTTCGTATCGGTCGGTTCAAAGACGGCGCAACCATCATAGGAGATCGCTGGATTGCCGGGAACCTTTTCCACCAGCTC
>DAOVRB010000223.1 GCA_030628325.1 Methanomicrobiaceae archaeon
AGATAGCAACGGGGAGTGTCACCGGCAGTCTAAAAATCGCTCTTTAATCTCAACTGCAGGGATAGGGATATTTGGTACATCAGAGTTGCCCGGCCTGATCACCACATGGATAAACCGTGGCCCCTTCGCCTTCCCATCCCCCCTATCTCTCAGCGCATACCTCAGACCGTCCGCGGTATCAACTTTTACAGTATTTACAAACCCTGATGCAATTGCGAGAAGTTCCATATCCACACCTGCATATGCATGTGTGATCTGGTTTCCTGTACTCCCAAACGCACCGTTATCAAGGCAGATCACCGTCAGGTTACCGGGATCTTCTGCTGCGAGAACAGGAAGAACCGCAGTTCCGAGCAGACTCCCGTCACCGTCAAGCACTATTACATCCTTCCTGGTCCCGGTCCCAAGCGCCAGACCAAGACCGATAGGTGTTGCCTGTGTGTAGCTCCCAAACATATAGAAATTCTCTTTTCTGTCACGTGCGGCGTAGAGTTCCTTTGAAGGCACACCGATATTTGAGACCACCAGTTCATCTGTAAGTTCGTCTGCAATTATACCGATCGCATCAGCCCGTGTCATTGCGGGTCTTCTGATACAGCCGGAAAAAGTGACCTCTCTTTTTATCTCACGTACAGGGAATGACTCCTCTGCAGGTATGGCAGGTATAGACTCAGGCCTCCCACCTTCCCAGACTTTTGGAGAAATCAATGCCACATGAGGCAGGGACCTATCATAACTATCTCTGATAACATCCGCGATCAGACTGATCTCAGATGCATCGTGAATAATTGTAAAGGATATTCCCAGTGCAGAAAGAACGCCGGGCAGGGCAGAGTTAAACGGTATCTGCGCAGGGATCAACTCATTATATACACCCCTGTGGCTCGCAATAACAGGAAGCGGAAGTTCATATAACACGGAAAGAGACATAATCGCGTTTAAGGAGTTCCCAAGACCCGAACTCTGCATATGAAGTACGGGTTTTTTTCCGGCAAGGCAGAGACCTGCACAGATACCGACACCGTCCTCTTCACGTGAGAGGGTGATATTGTGGAAATATTTCGGGATAAGATAACAGAGATCTTTTGTCCTGTCACAGGGCAGGGTTACAACCGTATCCACACCCTCTGAGGCGAAAATATCAAGCACTTCCTCTTCATGCATGATCTCTCATCCACCCCAGAATCTCATCCCTGACATCTTCGCCGGATATGCCTGCCTGTACTTTCAGGAACGGTTCAACAGTATACAGGGTGTGATCCTCCCTGACACGTTCATATCCGCCGCCTGCGATATTCAGAAGGATGTTGGCATTTTTATCAACAGAACCGTCCTCAACCGCTTTTTTGAGAGCAGCCACACAGACAGAGGCGGCGGGGTCAGGATCAATACCCTCAGACTCAATAAAGATCTTCTCAGCCAGTTCTGCCTCTCTGTTTGTGGCACTGCTCATCTGCCCGTCAGTGGCAGTGAGTGCATCAAAGAGACCCCCTTTCATAGCATATGGCGGGTAACGGTTGGTTAAGACATCTGCATAGACTGCGGATATTGATCTCTTTGCATCAGGCATATCAATCTCAGGGATGAGTGAATGCCTCTTCTCTTCCCATGCATGCAGGATCGGGGCAAAAGGTTCGTTCTGCACAAGGCAGAGACGCGGAAGTTTCTCTCCATACCTGCCATCCCCGATAAGCCGTTCTGATGCCTCCCATGCAGCGATACCGCCTGTACCACTCCCGACTGCCTGGAAATAGTAATCAGGCAGTCTTCCTGTGGTAACAGCAGAGTTGAGCATTACAGTGCCCATGCCGTCCCTGCGGGCAACGTTTCTGGCACCACCTTCAGGAATGATCCCGTCAGTTTTGCAGACCTCATTTCCCAATTCGATAGAATCTGTGTAATCCCCCTTTACTGTAATCAGACAGACATTCTCTGCAGGTTCGGTTGTCCACAGTCTCCCGGCAGATGACTCAGGGACCACCACAACAACAGGTGTACCGGTCAGTGCTGACATCTGGCAGAAGGCACGCCCGGTATTTCCTGCTGAAGATATCTGGAGGATACCTGACCCCCTCTCCTTCATCCGGACCATTGTGGGCAGGGCTTCCAGCTCCTTAAATGAACAGGTCTTTATCTGTGCACCCCTCTCAGGCCAGTAACCCGAAAAACTGATAAAAAGGTTTTTTAGCCCAAGTACCTCTGCAAGACCTTCACTTCTGTACGTGACAGGGGCAGAATCCACAGGCAGTGATCCACTGACCGGCAACCAGCAGGAATACCGGAATATGCCAGGTAGCCGGGTTAATTTAAGTTGTTTTTCTGCATAGTATGCCCGGAGAAGGCCGGTGCACCCGTGCGGGCATGTATTTGTGTACCTGTCAACGACGACTCTGCCGCAGTCGGGACATTTCAGGATATATTTTTCATTCATTTCATATCAACTCCCCTTATATCAGAAATTCTCTCTTCAGTATCTGTTCTTTCAGATCACGGCAGATCTCTTCAGCCCGTGCCCGGTCAGACTGCCTCAGAGTAACGGGTACGTCCCGTCCTCTGACAGAAAGGGAACCCAAGTCACCTTTAAACGCACCTCCCGGGCAGGACTGTATACATGTACCGCAGTTGAAGCAGTACCGGAGGTCAATAACTCCGCCTGCAGGTTCAAACGCACCTGTCGGGCAGGATTTTTCCGCATAACATTCATCGCAGGCGATGCATGCATCCGGATCATATGATATCGTATGATCAGTCCCCTGCCAGAGTTCACCATAAGACGCCTCAGATATCGTTTTTCTGTCACTGATGTCATTTACAGGAAGTGTAATCTCTTCATCAAGGACCGAGAGATAAGAGAGTATCCGATCGTCTCTCACAGGTATGGGAAGGGCAAGACTCATGATGCACTCAGGCCCTCCTGAGGTGACAAATCCCCCCATATACTTTCCGTGCATATCCATAATTTCGGCAGATACAGAGAGGTTTGGTTTCTCCCTGCTGCTCCGCGTCCCGTTCCCGATCACAAGACCCTCTGCTCCGTTCACAAGCACCCGCGTGCCAGGACGGACAGCGGAGGGCTGCTGCCAGTTCTGTAACGGGTTTATCTCACCGCATCCGCTCGCAGATACCTCACTGCACCCGCCTTTCAGCCCTGTGACTGAGAATATAGTTGAAACGGGCGTTTCACCCTGATTCACAAATGCGGAGTAATTTTTAAAGGCACTTCTGGTTGTAATCATCCTGGCAAAATCAAGGTCATCACGCGTGACTGTCTTTTCATAGATATTGCCATCAGCCTCAGCAGTCACCAGAATATCTTTGCCTTCCACAATGTCGCGGAAGAGATGTCCGCCACCATACCTCCGGTCTGCAGAGGCAGTCCCGTATACGACAAGGTCTACAAGCCCGA
>DAOVRB010000141.1 GCA_030628325.1 Methanomicrobiaceae archaeon
GAGAGACTGGAAAGCGTAATAAAAAAACTTGAACATGATCTAAATTTAAATGTTAATTATCCGGAGATATAATTATGAGCCAACTTGAACTTCTTTATAAAGGCAAAGCAAAGTCTGTTTATCTGTCTGAAAACCCTGATGAACTGGTTGTAATATTCAGGGATGATATTACAGCATTCGATGGTGGGAAAAAGGATGTCCTTTCCGGGAAAGGATCATATAATGCAGCTGTTTCCTCATTTTTCTTCAGTTACCTTGAGAAGAACGGTATAAAAACGCATTTCATTAAGATGATTGATGAGAATATCATGCTGGTTCGCAGGCTGGAGATGATTCCGCTTGAGGTCATTGCAAGAAACAGGGCTGCAGGTTCTATTGTAAAGAAATTCCCGTTTGAAGAAGGTCAGATACTGGATCCACCTGTGATTGTAACAGATTACAAGGACGATGAACATCATGACCCGTCTCTCAACGATGATATCATACTTGCTCTTGGTCTGTTGACCCAGGAAGAAATCACATATGTAAAGGAAACAACACTTAAAATCAACAGGTTGCTTTATGATTACTTTGATGAACTCGGCCTGGTTTTTGTCGATTTCAAGATTGAATTTGGGAGACTTGGTGATGAAATCCTGCTTGGTGATGAAATCAGCATGGATTCCATGCGCCTCTGGGACAAAGAAACCGGAGAGTCACTGGACAAAGATGTGTACAGATTTGAAAAAGGAGATGTCATGTCTGCATATGCCAGGGTTGTTGAGAAAATGATGTTTAAGAAATAGATGGTGAATCATGAAATATAAAATTGATATTACAATATCCCTAAAAGGAGGTATGTTAGATCCGGAAGCAAGAGCTATTCAGCATGCGCTTTCAAACCTTGGGTTTAATACGGAAAATCTCTCTACAGCAAGGGTTTTTAAAATTGATCTTGAAGCAGAAGACAAAGATGCGGCACGCGCCCGTTCTGAAGAGATGTGTGAGCGCCTGCTTGCAAATCCGGTAATACACAGTTATACGATAGAGGTTCGTGAATGAGGTTTGCAGTACTGCAGTTCGGAGGGAGCAACTGTGACCGTGATGCTATGCATGTACTGGAAGATGTCTGTGGTGTGGAGGCGGATCTGGTCTGGTATAAGGATGGCTTTTCACGGGATTACGACGGTATTATAATCCCCGGTGGTTTTTCGTATGGAGATTACTTAAGGGCAGGTGCGATTGCCACAAGAACACCTGTTATGAAAGATGTAATCAGCCATGCCCGGTCAGGCAGGCTGGTTCTGGGTATCTGCAATGGTGCGCAGATAAGTGCTGAAAGCGGACTGGTTCCGGGAACTTTCACCACGAATGAATACCCGAAGTTTATCTGTGACCGGGTATACCTCAGGGTTGAAAACAACTCTTCACCATTTACGTCACTGTACGAAAAAGGAGAGGTTATCAGGATGCCTATCGCCCACAAAGAGGGTAGGTACGTTGCCCCTGATGATATTGTGGAGAAACTTGAGCGTGAGAACCGTGTTGCCTTTAAATTCTGTAATGAGAAAGGAGAGGTTACACTAAATAGCAATCCAAACGGTACCATGAATAATATTACGGGTGTTCTGAGTGAGAATGCAAATGTCCTTGCTATGATGCCTCACCCGGAGAGGGCGGCAGAGAAGGTTCTTGGTTCTGATGATGGTAAACGTATCTTTGATTCTATGATTGCTCATATTGAAGCGCAATGAGAAACAAATAATGATGTGTGACAGGTGATTTATATGGATGATGGAAAAGAACAGGAAAAAATGATTCAGGAAAATATAAGATCCTGGGCAGAAGAATATGCCGTAGAAAATGACTGGGTTTTAAATTCGGATAAAACACAACTGAATGCCGTTATCAGGGGGCTTGCCCGCAATAAGATTCGGCACGGAGAAAGGTATTGTCCCTGCCGTATCAGAACCGGTGATCCAAATATTGACAGGGAGATAATCTGTCCCTGTATTTATCACAAGGATGAAGTGAAAAATGATGGCAACTGTCACTGCTACCTGTTTTTCAATAATGGTAAATGAATCCGTATTAAACTATAATAAATTTTTTGAGAAAACGTGCATGACGCCTCAGCGTCAGGGACTGTTTAATGAAAATGTGAGTTTCATTTTCATGGTAAATTCAATGCATTTTAAACGCATACAGGGGAACATTTTATAAATGAATATTCGCGCGGTTATTCCATTCCGGCCCGTAAATCCAAAAACCCGGCTTTCATGTGTGATGAACCAGGAAGAACGTGAAGTGTTTGCACGGGCAATGCTTGATGATGTGGTGAAGGTCACAAATGAGTCCGGCTGTGATACAATTCTCCTTTCCACTCATCCATGTCAGGTAGAGGGTGCAGCAACTATACTGAAGGAATCTGGCCTGAACGAAGCCTTAAATGAATTTTTCAGTGAAATTTCCGGGCCGTTATTAATTATTATGTCAGATCTTCCGCTTGTGGTACCTGAGTCTGTCCGGAAGATTATTTCAACAGAAAAGGACTGTGCCATAGTTCCCGGGCGTGGTGGGGGGACGAATGCAATATTTGTTAAGGACCCTGCGAAATTTCACGTAGATTTCTATGGTGCAAGTTTTCTGGATCACATGAATATTGCAAAAGATTACGGGCTGAGTGTGGAGGTTGTTGATTCTTTCAGGCTCTCAACAGATATCGACGAGAAAGAAGATCTGGTTGAGATTATTCTTCATGGTAAAGGAAAAAGCAGGGATTATCTGAAAAAGCTGGGTATTTCACTCTCTCTTGAAAAGGGCAGGGTTGGCATCAATCGCAGCCCCCATAAATAAACATTCAGATGCATCAATAGTTTCAACCCCGATATCTTCAGTCAGCTTCACACCCAGGCCCCGGATTATTGCAGCCGGTATACATTCGTCAGCTTCACCCATGACAAGTTCTGCAGCTGATGCCATGTTGTCGGCAATTGCACATTTTGTAACCTCAAGTTCATGACCGTAGAGATCCTTTTTTCCACGTTCATCTGTTACTGCAAGAAAACCTGCACAACCGATTGCAACTCCGCTGCATCCAAGACGCATGGCATGTGTGCGTGAATCAGCAATAATAATACCTGTTTTTATGCCCAAGTTTTCAAGTATTTCTGTACGCAGTTTTTCTGCACTGCTGTTGGGGTCCGGCGGGAGCCTGACCACGGTTCCAGGTGGTGCGTTGGAACCATCTATGCCGGCATTCGGAAGCAGAGTCCCGTTTTTCATACAGAGAAGAAATCCCGGTATTCCCCCTACTATGAAATCACTGTCTTTTAGTATTACTTCAACAAGTGCGGGGTCTATATTATATTTTTTGCCAAGTGTAACAGCCTCTTTGGAGGGGTGTACATTATTAAGAACTACCAGATTACCATCTGCAGTGGCAAGGGCACTTTCTGCGATAACGAGTATATCACCTTCTAAAAGACCGCCATAAGGTTCTGCTGCCTGTAGTAGAATTTCTAAAAAGTTATCTCCGCTTTTTACCAGTCTGGTTTTAAGCCCGTGAACACTGAATGAATAGTTCATATAATTTTCCCTGTTTTTTTGATTTTTTCATAGACCTTAATAATATCTCTTGTTTCAGAAACATCATGTGTTCTTACAATAGCGCCGCCTTTTTCAAGCAGAGAATATGTCACGGCAAGGGATGCTGACAGACGCTCTTCAGCAGAATTATTGAGGAGATCACCGATAAATGACTTTCTGGAGACTGCAATAAGGACCGGGAGATTGAAATCCATAACTTTTGAGAAATTTGTGCATATTTCCCAGTCGTCATCTGCGTCTCTTTCCTGAGTCCATCTTCCGATTGCCGGATCAAGGATGATTTCTTTAACACCGAAATATTCTGCTCTTTTTAGCACTCCTTTTAGTGCTGTTATGGTATCTGAGAGACCCTTTGGATCACCGGGTTTACTGAATGATGCCATGAGGAATGCCGGGAGTCCGCAGTCTCCGACAATCTTTCCAAATTCAGGATCTGCAAGGCCGTGGATATCATTTATGGCATCAATATCATAGCGCAGGCATGCCTCAAGGACTTCAGGATACATGGTATCTATGGATATTGTAATACCACTCCCCGACAGTTCACGAAGGGCGTTTTTCATACGGTCTGTTTCATCATGGACTGAGATTATGGGCGCATTCAGTGCAGTGCTTCTTGCACCGATATCAATTATATCAGCACCTGTTTCGAGAAGGTTAACTGCTCTGTTGTAGACCTGGGAAGGATGGGTATATGATTCTGAAAAAAAAGATTCAGGGCTGCAGTTGATGATACCCATAAGGGCCACCCTCTCATTCCCTCCGATTTTTGTTTTACCTATATTACAGGTTTGCATGTATTTTTTTGCGCTGCTTTGAAGGTATTTTCCATCAACGTTGCAATAGTCATCGGCCCGACACCACC
>DAOVRB010000265.1 GCA_030628325.1 Methanomicrobiaceae archaeon
ATGAAAGTGAGTGAGACCTGGGTTTCTGCGCATGGCGGACCTGAGAATGTCGTGATATTCAGATACGACAATGAGAAAAACCCGCCGGTTTCACAGAAGCTTGCAGTTGAATGGTCAGGCCCTGTAAGCGGCATATATACATTTACTGCAGAATCTCCTGACGGACTCTCTGTATTTTCCCTTGCCGCGCTCGCTCTGCCCGGTGGCGGGGGTTCGTCACCACCAGGAGGAGGCGGTAGTTCCCCCGGGACATCTGACACAAAGTCTTCACTCTCATTTGACCGTGACAAAACCGTCATCCCTGACAGCACCACGGTTCCTTCTCCCACACTCTCATCATCCGGGGATTTACCGGCATCTGATGGGGGTTCTTCAGGTGAGACCGCAGACAACAGCGGAGAGACAGCTCCTGATACTATGTCCGGGTTTCCCGTACTGCCCATAGCAGGGGTAATTGCCATTGCAGGCATCGGAGGAGCGCTGTATATCTTCTCACGGAAACCGTAACCGGACTGCGCATGAATTGAAAAAAGAATCAAACTACCTTTTTTTTTACCGCATCATGCCCGTTTTGATATCCAGCCTGAAAGAGATCAGATGGCATCCTGGTGACCGGGCAGTCACCAGAGCAGTTTTTTTCAGGAGAGTTCATCGAAGCTAATTTAACACTTATGGGAAATATGTTAGTACAATGAGTGCCGAAAGAAAATTATTTCTCTTACTATGCATAGCCATGATTATCGTGCCTGTGGCTGGCAGTCCTGCAGGGGTGATGCGGACCGTCACTGAAATTGACGGAGATGGTACGGGTGGTGCAGAATATCTTGTTACACTCACACCGCAGGGTATTGCGGCCGGAGGAGTTGTCGAAACAATGCCTGATGGAGTAGATTACACCGGGTCTTCCTCTCCTGAGTCGCATGTCCGCGTATCCGGAAATATGGTTGCATTCGTCATCTACGAGAGTGAACCTCTGACATACACGGTTATCGGTTCCGGAGCCATCCCGGAGATAAGCGGCGTCTGGGAGGATTTTGTGACAGAACAGACAGGGATTGTTTCAGAAGGGGCCGTTTCTGCACCGGTGAACGAACCTCTGGCGGGTGATGTGTCCGGTACTCAGCAGTCACCCGGCTTTGGTTTCATTCCGGTGGTGTCTGCCCTTTTACTTGCAGTTCTCGTCTGCATATTCAGGAGGGATTCCCTGTGAAACATTTACCTGTTGCAGTGATTGTCATTCTGTTCTGCCTTATCATACCGGTCTCTGTGGGAGCAGATTCCCTTGCAGGGGATGACGATTTCGGAGATCTGGTAACTGAAGAGTATCTCTCAGGAGTTATCCTCAATCTCCTTGATTCACAGTATATGGGAGGAGACTGTAACAACCCCGGAAGGGATACTGTTGTAGACGCTGCCTTTGTGTATGCCTCCTGGGGCGGCAGGCCGCTTGTGATCACCGATTCGTCAGGGGCTGAGGTAACTCTTGACAGGCCCATCCGGCGTGCTGTCGTCTTTAACGGTGAAACAACAGAGACCCTGCGTTCGATCGGCTTCCCCATGGAAAGAATTGTAGGTATTGACAAATACACAAAGACGGACACTGTTTTCTTCCCTGAACTTGCAGAAACACAGAGTCTCGGGAGTGTATGGTCCCCTGACTACGAGCAGATAGTGGTTTTAAACCCGGACACAGTCTTCCTGTACGGCACCAGCAGCAACTCAAGCTGCAATGAAATTGCAGAAAAACTATCCTCCACCATCCCGGGTGTGAGGATCCTGAGATTTGACTGCTTTAAACCAACAACCTATGAAAGCGAAATTACGGCATTAGGTGCCGTTACAGGAAGAAAAGAAGGTGCAAAAGAGTTCCGTGACTTCTACCTCAGTGTCATGGAACCAATTAAGGAGAATGTCAGTAAAATCCCAAAAAATGAGCGTGTCAGGGTCTACTTTGAGACCTGGGTAGATTACAAGACAGGTTCTGCCGGCTCCGGTTACCATGAAAAGATTACCCTTGCGGGTGGTGAAAATATTTTTGCAGACGAACCAACCGCTTATCCGGTGATAGACCCGGAGTCTGTTATTATACTCAATCCCGGAGTAATTATCAAACTGGTGGGATCAGAATCCCTCTCTTTTGGCGGATATAATGGCAATGACATAAATCAGATGGAAAAAACATTCATCAGGCTTTCGGAGAGACCAGGGTGGAGTAGTTTACAGGCAGTACAGGACGACCGCATGCACATAATCCACAATGATATATTTGGGGGACCTGAGTTCTTTATCGGGACGGCCTACTCTGCAAAGTGGTTCTATCCGGAGATCTTTGGCAGTCTTAATCCGGGAGAGATACACAGAGAATATATAGAGAAATTCCAGCGTCCTGACTGCAATGCAATAACTGAGGGAGCATTTGTGTACCCCTGATGGCGGAGATTACGAATGGGTGAGAGCAGTGACGATATAAGGCAGAAATATGCCTCTTTGCAGAAAAAACAGATCCTATTTGGTGCAGGCCTCTTCGCTGCCCTCATCCTCTTAATCGGCATTGGAGTAACTCTTGGTTCGGCCGGGATATCGTGGATGGATTCATACTGTGCTGTCTTTGCCGGGCTGTTTCCGGGCACATTTGAGGTCTCTGAACTTACCATGGTTATTGTCTGGGACTACCGGCTTCACCGTGTACTCTTTGCCGTTGCTGCAGGTTTCGGCCTTGCTGTTGCCGGAACAGTGATGCAGGGGGTACTCAGGAATCCGCTTGCAAGTCCGTTTACTCTGGGAATATCATCTGCTGCTGCCTGCGGAGCCACAATCGCAATTGTACTTGGTGCGGGTTTTGCAGGTGGCGAGTGGTTAATCGTTTCAAATGCCTTTATATTTTCTCTCCTTGCTGCCGGTGCTGTTTTTGCGATGGCACGGTCGCAGGGCATGAACACGACGACCATGGTGCTCGGCGGGATTGCGATCATGTACCTTTTCTC
>DAOVRB010000013.1 GCA_030628325.1 Methanomicrobiaceae archaeon
AAGATCATCTTCGGACTCGAATTCCTGATCGCTGCGGATGTACTGTGCACAGTCATCAGACCGACACTCGATGAAGTCGCCGTGCTCGGCTCAATCGTCGTAATCCGGACGTTGCTCGGCTATTTCCTTCAGAAAGAGCTGAAAGAATTTCCTCTGGAATGAACGCCTGAAGTGAAGCGGCAGAATCAGGGGCATCTGATCCCGCCTTCAATCGGGTGCGGGAACCAAAAGGAGTGATGAAACAATGAAAAGGAAAATGCGCAGCGAAGATGAAGGCTATGCCCTCCTTGAGGAATATGGCATTCAGGTCCCAAAATTCCAGCTCGTACAGAACGCTGATGAGGCAGCCCTGGCCACAGGAGTGATCCAATGAATGACAACACCTTCACCAGTCATTCCGTCTCATCTCCGCGATCTCCGGAGTAGTGGCTCCTCTATGCATTAAGAATTCTTACACATCACAGCCTCTGATTCTCATTATATCTCCATAGGCATCCCTGCCACGAACTACTAATCAACTACTAATAACTTGGAAATTAGTATTTCACATAATCGCGGAAACCGAAATACTAATTAAATACTAAAATATATCAAATTAGTAGTTGGCAGGCAGAATCCATGAACAAACTCCCCGAAAAACCGCCCGCGATATGGGATGAGAAAACTCTCCAGAAGATCGGCGACATAGAGCAGGACACAGACTTCATAAAAATGGTGACTGAATACAACAGCCGGTACCTCTCCTGGGATGAACTCAGATACCGCATCCCCGACCCGGAGAAGAGAATGGCAATCTGGGCGGTCATGAAGATACTCAGGAGGATGCGCTACGAAACCGTCCCCTATCACGCCATTGATCTCAAGTGCTCAACCACCCCCGGGATCCTGCGAAGCCTGCACATCTTCGACCAGTACCTCTCGGGCACAATCCGGATAGACAACAGGACCATCAGACTCGAACAGTCCTACATCATCAATTCACTCATGGAAGAAGGCATCGCTTCCAGCATCCTCGAAGGGGCGGCGACCACACGCAGAGCTGCCAAAGATATGCTCAGGAAGGGAACAAAACCGAGAAATAAGGGCGAACATATGGTGGCCAACAACTACAGGGCCATGCTCTACATCCGGGATCAGAAAGACACACCCTTAACCCCGGACTTCATCCTTGCCATCCACCGTTTAGTAACCGAGAACACCCTCGACCCCGCCGCCGTCGGGCAGTTCAGGAACAACAACGGGATCGTGGTCGCCGACCCCGCCACCGGTGTTGTCTACCACACACCCCCGGACCACACAAAAATCTTAAACCTGATCGATGAATTATGCCGGTTCGCAAACACCGACGACGACGACGGCGTGGAGACCTTTATCCACCCCATCATCAAAGGGATCATCCTCCACTTCCTCATCGGCTACATCCACCCCTTCGAAGACGGCAACGGGAGGACTGCCCGGAGCATCTTCTACTGGTACGTTCTCTCGCGGGGCTACTGGCTCTTTGAGTATATGCCAATTTCAAGGATCATCCTGCGGTCCAGGAAAGACTACGCCCTCGCCTATCTTTACACAGAATACGACGAGATGGATCTGACCTACTTCATCCAGTACAACATCAGGTGCATTGAGGAGGCACGATCCGATCTGCTTTCATACATAGAAAAAAAACAGAGCGAGCAGAAAGAAACATTCGCAATAATAAGATCTATCAGAAAGATCAATCAGAGACAGGCAGAAATTCTCAGGGAGATCATGGAGCACAGCGACGATTACTTCACCATCCACCAGATCATGGAGACCCACAGCATCGCCTATCAGACTGCCAGGACTGACCTCCTCCGCCTTACCGACCTGGGCTACATCAAAAAGGAAAAACTCGACCGGAAGTTCATATTCATCTTAAACGAACAATGCGCCCTCTGGAAAGAAGGGGGCAAAATCGGAAATGGCATACAGGCCCGTCAGAAAAAGGAGTGATAGAAACAATGAAAAGGAAAATGCTCACCGAAGATGAAGGCTATGCCCTCCTTGAGGAATACAGCATTCAGGTCCCAAAATTCCGGCTCACACAGAACGCTGATGAGGCAGCACGGGCCGCAGGGGAGATCGGATACCCGGTCGTGATGAAGATCAGGTCGTCTGATGTGATCCATAAGACAGAAAGCGGAGGGATCGTGACAGGGATCGAAAATCCTGATGATGTGAAGTCAGCGTTCGGCACGATCCTCAAAAATGTCCGGACCCGCTTTCCGGGTGCAGAGATCGACGGGATCCTGGTGGAAACGCAGATGCCACCCGGGCTCGAGGTGCTTATCGGGGGAAAGACCGATCCTTCCTTCGGGAAGGTGATCACCTTCGGGATCGGCGGCACCCTGGTCGAACTGATACGCGACGTATCAATCCGCGTACTTCCCCTCCAGAAAGGCGATGCAGAGCGCCTGATCCGTGGAACCCTCGCAGAGCGCTTAATCCAGGGCTATCGCGGGGAGCCCAAAAAAGACATGGCAGCGCTGTCGGCGGCGATTGAGGGGCTCTCAAGGCTGTTTCTTGACCATCCTGAGATCTCGGAATTCGACGTCAACCCTCTCATTGTCTACAAACAGGGCATATGTGCCGTTGATGCCCGTTTTATAACGGAGGGCACAGGGGAACCTGAATCAGACGAACGGAGAACGGCCTGGATCGAACCCGGCATCCTTGCCCCGAAATCAATTGCGGTCGTCGGGGCGTCATCTGACCCGAAAAAAGTGGGGTATGCGATATTCAGGAACCTGCTCCAGTTTACGGGCAGACTCTATCCGGTGAATCCGAACAGGGCGGAGATCCTCTGCAGGCAGGTCTACCCGACGCTGACCGATATCCCGGACGACATCGACTGCGTCGTCATCGCCGTGCCCTCACCGGCTGTTTCCGGAATCCTTGAAGAGGCCGGCAGGAAAGGCGTGAAACTCGCGGTGATCGTCTCCTCAGGATTCGGGGAAGCCGGTACCAAAGGGCAGGAGCTGGAGGCTTCGATCCTGGAAATCGCCCGCAGATTGGGTATCAGGATCCTGGGGCCGAACTGCCTCGGGTTCATGATCCCTCATCTCGGCATCAACGCGACTTTTAACCCTATCACGCCTAAAAACGGACATATCGCCTTCATATCGCAGAGCGGCGCAGTCATCGCCACAGTGGTCGACTGGAGCCTTCCTGAGGATATTGGTTTTTCTGCGGTGATCAGCATCGGCAACCAGGCAGATCTCGGGTTCGAACATTTCCTGAGGGTAGTGGAGCAGGACCCGGAGACAAGGGCGATTATCCTGTATGTCGAGGAGATCAGGGACGGAAAGAGTTTTATGGACGTCGTAAACCAGATTTCCGCCTCCAAACCGGTGGTGGTGATAAAGTCCGGGGCGTCAGTGAAAGGCAGACAGGCGGCGGCATCCCATACAGGATCGCTGGCAGGGAGTTATGAAGTCTATACCGCAGCACTCACCCAGGCGGGCGCCATTCCGGTGAATAGCATCAGGGACGCATTCAATCTCGCGGAGCTCCTTGTCTCGGAGGGATACCCCCATGGCAACAGGGCGGTGATCATCACCAGCGCCGGCGGATTTGCGGTGCTGGCATCCGATTATGCCGAACGCTTCGGGGTGGATCTCATCGAACTCCCGGATACCATGCTTGACGAACTCAATTCGTTCCTCCCTGCCACCTGGAGCCATGCCAACCCGATGGACATCATCGGAGATGCCGGAGTTGACCGATTCGCCCATGTCTTTGACGTCATGATCAAAAACCAGGATGAATGGGATATCGCATTCATCATCGCCATACCTTCCGCGGTATCAGACCCGGTCCAGATCGCCCATGAAATCGTCAGATTTTCGCGGAATACAGAAAAAATGATCGTCGGAGGCATCATCGGGGGGGACAGTATAGGCAGTGCAGTCCACATACTAAGGAAACATTCCATCCCGAACTTCTCTGATCTTGAGGATGCCTTTAAGACGACAGGCATAATCCTTACGCGTCAGAAGCGATACCTGGATCAGTAAATATGGTGGGGAAATATGCTTTCAGAAGATTGTTTCCTGCGGGGAAGATGACCTTCTATCTCTCGGCGGTCAACCCGAACGCCTGGGAGTATGAAGATGTGCCAGGGTTCTAGCAAGACCTAATCAATTGAGCAAGTGGACAGAGCAGTTTACGGAGGCAGAATTAGAGAAAATCTGTCAAACAGCTCACAGAGAAAGGTATGAAAAATCTCTCTTCCCGCACTCTCGTCTTTCCCGTTAGTTTTATCAGTATATCCACAGATTTGGCAGACAGTGTCTGCCAGATCTGAATATATCCCTGCTAACACGGGTAACACTCCACCTATGACAAATATGTATTAACCTTTTAACTCCCAACACAATACAAAGACAAAGGTGAATCCAAAATGAAACTCGAAGTCGTGCTGGAAGAGGAGGAGGACGGTACTTATTCGGTCCACTGCCCTGCGTTGAGAGGTTGCCACTCGCAGGGGGCGACGCGGGAGGAAGCTCTCAAAAACATCCATGAAGCAATAGAGATCTACCTTGAGGTCGCCCACGAAAAAACCAGAAAACTCGTTCATCAACAGCCGAAAACCACTGTCATTGACCTTGCAGTATGACAGAAAAACGTCTTATTCCTGTTGCAGGAAAACAGATGGTTAAAGTGTTTTCCAGGATTGGATACCAGATCGAACGGCAGCGGGGTAGCCACATTGTCATGTCAAAAGGCGATAACATCCTTGTTATCCCGAATCACAATCCTGTTGCTAAAGGGACTGAACGGGAACTGATCAAAGACGCCGGTCTGACTGTTGAGGAGTTCAATCGGCTACTGAAGAAATAGCGGTGTCAGTATTGGTATCGCATAGTTTTATCACCGAAAAAGAGGTCAGCCCGTATCTCGTCGGATCAATACATCAGGATGAGGTGGTGATCTTTGGATGAATGACAGGGAGGCAGCATATCTCCGCCACATACCCGAAGCCACCCCTTACATCGATGATTTTTCCAGAAATCTCATATCCACCGCCGAACTCCATAATGGGTGAAGCGGCAAAAAACGTCTCACCAAGATTGTTAATAATATCAGTAACGATATCCCTATAGGGATAGCAGGAAAAGACCTTATTATCTGCATATTACAGTTTCTGCAGAAAAACGGCATAAATTCAGGCAAATTAGAAAATATTCAGGGCATTTTATGATAGAAGAACTGATGGCCACTCTTTTGGGGGAGAAACCGGAGAATGACATATTTAACATATCATATAAATATGCAGAACGCGATTTTGAGGATTTGCTAATATTTAAAAAAGAGAGATACAATCCGGAAAAAATATTCAGACATTTAAAAAAAGAGCGTAAAAGGCTTCAGAATCTTAAAAAATTAAAAACTGTTGTAACTTTTTCTGACCGGATTTTTAATACCAATGCTGAAGAGAAACTAAGATTCCGGGAATTTACACAGGCAGAAGAGAGAATATACAGATTTGCAATAATGAGGGATCAGGGCGCTGATGCAAATCTGATGATAGAAAAGGACGAGATTAACAAGTGGACTGAAATATTTCTCATAGATAACAGAGACGAACATCTGAAGTTTTTTGAATCTCCTGAAGTATTTATCAGAATAGCAAAGGATTTTAGCAGAACAGACGAAAAAGAGCCTTTTCTCTGGCTATATTCATACATTCTTGAATTTATTGAAATCTGTCCAAAATCATATCTTGAAAATGGAATGTTCGGAAAATTTATGAGATCTATCTTTGGTGTGCTTTTCTTCTCAAAATCTGTTGAAAATACGGATTACAACAATATTTCAAGGCTTTCAGGATATTTTGCAACAACATATCTCTTTGATGATATTTTAGACGACCCAGGATATCTAAAGGAGGAAAAAGATCAATATTTCCAAAATGTGCTTAAAATTTTAAACAGCGAAAAATATGACGAACTAAAGTTTTCAGAAGATCCCTTAATGGCCTTTTCAGAATATGCCTTTGTGAGTATTCGTGAGATTCTCGATGAAAAAAGAGGCAGAATGGTTACACAATCATATCTCGCAATTGCAAAGGCAATCTCCATAGGATCACACTGGAATTATAGTACATCACTTACTAATAAGGAAATATACTCAATTGCCACAATAAAAGCGGCATATACAAGGATAATTCCGGCAATACTTACAGGCCATAATATTAACGCCCGATTTCTGTCACACTGCATGAAAGCAGGCCTCATATATCAGCTTACAGATGACCTCCGCGATATTACTGATGATTTGGCAGAGAACAATATCACGCCGTTTAATTATTATCGCTATGGGATAATTAAACCGGATATCCACCCGGCTGAGATATTCCTTGCAGCAGTAAGCAGAATTTCAGAAGAGAATCTTTGGAATATACCTGATGCCAATGACCTGTGGATAATGCGGATATCACATTCCCTCCGCTTATTAAAACTCAAATATGGAGAAGAAAATCTGAAAAAGCTCTTTATTGAGATGAATTTTTCGGATGACAAAGTCACAACCGAAATTGCAATGCTTGGTGAATGCAGTAGTGTAATTATTGATATTGAAGCTGAAACAGCACAAATTTATTCCGATATTGCAGTTAACATGCAGGGCGGATGGAGTAAAAAACCGGTTTGTGGCCATTGAAATAATCCTTAAAAAAAGAACAAAAACTGCCAGATTCACATCATAATAAAACATGTAATCAATCAGACAAAGGAGATAATAATGATTCAGGAGGTACTGGATGCCCTTTATGGAAATAATGAAGATGACAGCCTCTATAATGCCTCATACCGATATATGGTCCGGGATTTTGAGGATCTATTAAATTATGGGAAAAACGGGTACAACCCTGAAATTCTAATTGAAATCATAAAAAAAGAGAGAACCAGACTTAAAAATCAATACTATTTATACAAAGTTCTCAAATCTGCAGATGGATTATTCAACACAGATATTGAAAAATTCAGAAAATATTCCGAAATGTACCGTGAGGCCATTAGATACTACAGATACGCATCAATACGGGATAAAGGAGTAATAAGGCAGAAAAAAGAGATTGAGAGATTTAAAAAAGAACTAAAAGAAAAATTCTTTAAATACAGGAATTTTGGAAGAGGAAAAGATAACACCTGCATTTTTCATCCGGAAACTCTTGCAAAAATCTGCAGTGAACTGACAGGAATCGACGATGAAGATATTACATATCTCCACAATGAGATTATAGAATTTATCAGAATATGTCCTGAATCTTATCTTAAAAAAGGAATATTCGCAAAATATATCGGTTCATTGTTTGGAGTGATGAAATTCAATTATAAAGATCCGGATATTGATTACCACCAAAAAATCCTGCTTGGATCATGTTTTGGCATAACCTACCTTTTTGATGAAATCATCGATGATCACGCATACTCCATTGAAGAAAAGAAGGAATATTACAGAGTTATTTCACAAATTTTAAAAAGCGGTAAAGGAGATGAAACAGAGTTCTCAAAAGATCCGCTTATGGCATTTACTGAAAATACACTGATTAAAATACGTGAAACACTTTCCGAAAAGAGATGGAATATGCTTGCAAAGTCATATTCAGTCATCGCCGATGCATCAGTCAAAGGTGCCGGATGGAAATACTGCCATTCACTTTCAGATGAAGACTTATACATTAATGCAGCCCTGAAAGGATCATACACAAGAATAATTCCTGCAATTCTTGCAGACTGTAACATAACCGGCAATTTCCTGACCCATTCTCTGAGATCAGGCTACATTTTTCAGCTGCCTGATGATTTACGCGATATTCCCGATGATATAAAAAATGAAAATGTAACAGCTTTTAATTATTATCCGGACGGAGTAAGCCGGCTAAATTATCATCCAATTAACATCTTACTTATGGCAATATCCCGGATCTCATATGTTGACTATCCGGAAATGAAGGATGCATGTCCGCTTTATATGATAAGTATATTCCAGTCATTAAAAGCCCTTTATATTAAAAATAACGGAGAGGACCTCTGCAATTTTTTTATGAATATGAATTTTCCGGATGAAACAATAATAGAGCACTTGTGCCAGACAGGCCGGTACTGTACTATGATTACGGATTTTGAGACCGAAATTGCAGGAAAATGTACATTAATATCGCTTGATATGAAAAAAAGCCTCAAATGATTAAATTCTCCCGGTAAAAAAGTTAAGTCGCAGGGGACTTTCATTATTTGTGCTTGCTATTCGGAGAATGCATTATTGTTTTTGATAACTTGTATCCCTTTGATAAGTAGTATCCAATGAGTTGAGCACGTTTCCGGACAAACTCTATAATATCTCATTTTCCAGAACAAATGTATTTTTTGTGAGATAACTTTATAACCAATCACTCCTTTTGTTCCATGAGGCCAATCAGATGCAAAAGCATAACCTAAATATAAATAAAAATGCGGAAAAAGCGTCAATAACTGCAGAATTTTTTAAAACCCTGTTGATGAACGCAAATGTATGGATTACATTTCTTGATCCAAAAGGTTGCATCGTTGTCTGGAATAAAGCGGCAGAAGAGATCAGCGGGTATACGGCTGATGAGGTCATGGAAAGCAATGAAATCTGGAAAAAGCTATATCCGGACCCGGAATACAGAAAAGTAGTTACAAAAAAAATAAACGATACTCTTCAAAACAGGAAAAAACTGGAAAACTTTGAGACTATAATCCTCACAAAAGGAGCACTAAAAAAACAGATTTCATGGAATACAAGAGAGATCCTTGATCAAAACGGTGATATTATAGGATATATTGCAATGGGACGGGATATTACCGAGATAGTATCGCTTGGAAAACAGTTCAGAACCCTTCTGATGAACGCAAACGTCTGGGTTGCGTTTCTTGACCCACAGTCCAAAATAGAGGTATGGAACAGGGCCGCGGAAGAGATCAGCGGGTATACAGCCGATGAGGTCATAGGAAGCAATGAAATCTGGAAAAAACTATATCCGGACCAGGAATACAGGAAAGAACTGACAGAGAAAATTATTGATATCATATCCAATAAAAAAAGTCTTACAAATTTTGAGAGCAATATTGTCACAAAAAATAAAGAGAAGAGAGTAATCTCATGGAATACACGGGAAATCCGCGATGATGAGAATAAAATTATGGGATTTGTGGCAACAGGGAGAGATATAACCAATATTATCAACCTTCAGAGGAAATTCGGAACCCTTCTGATGAACGCAAACGTAGGGATTGCATTTCTTGATCCACAGTCCAGAATAGAGGTATGGAACAGGGCTGCTGAAGAGATCAGCGGGTATACAGCCGATGAGGTTATAGGAAGCAATGAAGTCTGGAAAAAACTATATCCGGAACAGGAATACAGGGAAAAACTGACAGAGAAAATTATCGATATCATCTCCAATAAAAAAAGTCTTGAGAACTTTGAGAGCAGGATTATAACCAGGGATGGTGACAAAAAAACCATTTCATGGAATACAAGAGAACTTGAGGATGAGAAAGGGAACACACTTGGATATATTATTATTGGACTTGATATCACAAAAGAAAAAAAAATGCATACCGAGGTTTTCGAGTACATCGGAGAATCCGCGATGAGACTGAAAAATCCTGTCGAAGTGATCAAGAACAATATGGATGGACTTATCATGCGATTAGAAGAAGGGGATCATCCAACAGAGGATCTAATCCTGCAGATCAGAATCCAGAGCAAAAATGCCGAAAAAATCATTGAAAACCTTCATGAACTGAACGAAGCGGTAAGTATGGCTTTTGAAGATATGCCTCCTGCACTGAAAAAATTCTTATCAGGGTAGGTGATCTTATGGATTTATCCTTCAATGAGAGCAATGAGGGCAGGATATATCTTGTTCTCTCAGAACCACTGAATATCAGGAAAAAAAATATTGAGATAATAAAGGAGATAACTGATAAAGATTTTACGATAATTATCATAACCACAAACGAGCCGTATATTGTGCTTCGAAAAGATTATGAAAAAATGGGTATAAACCTGGAAAAAGTCCATTTCATCGATGCCATAACAAAATATGCAATCGGAAAAGAGTCAGAGGGCGCTGTTAACTGTACATTTATCAACAATCCCTCAAACCTGACTGAGATGGGTATAGCGGTTACAGAATTGTTAAAAAAAATTGAGGGGAATAAGGTATGGGTTCTTCTGGATTCGGTTAACAGTATGCTCATATATATTCCATCAGTAAACCTGACCAAATTCATCCATTTTATAACCAGCAAATTAAGGATACTTGAGATGTCAGGAGTACTTCTTGCTGTGCAAAAAGGGATCGAACCATCCACCCTTACACAGCTTGAGAGCTTTGTGGACGGGGTTATTGAAGATGATGAATGAAGGAAAAATTCAGGCTCTCATGAGATTTTCCTGATAGTTTTCTCCTTTCTCATCTCAAGTTTTCTGATATTCTTCTCTGCTACGGTCTTTTCCCCTGTTAAAGGGTCAAAGCCGAGATAGTACATCGCAGTTGATCTGGTCCCCGGAGTGGGTGTGAATATCTGAAACTGTTTCCCCTTAAGA
>DAOVRB010000220.1 GCA_030628325.1 Methanomicrobiaceae archaeon
AACTAGCCTTAATGGACACAACTGTTCCAAAACCCGATCAATTACCAATCAAAAACCTCAACGCGATTAACGCGCAAATACAGGGCAGGATACACAGGGGAGATACCACAGCATATATGGCAGCCTCAGTCCATGCTGAAATTTTCAAGATTCGCCATGCCATCTCACTTGCCGAGTCACAGGGAAGCGAAATTTTTAAGGCATATCTGTTAAAACTCTCAGCAGAAGGAGAAACCGCAAGCGGGACAAAAGCCAGCAAAAGACTTTCAACCGACAATACATTTCTCCGGGTAATTGAAGAATGCAGCAGATGGCAGAATGAACTACACCCTAAACCAAA
This sequence comes from Methanomicrobiaceae archaeon, assembly GCA_030628325.1. Taxonomy (GTDB): domain Archaea; phylum Halobacteriota; class Methanomicrobia; order Methanomicrobiales; family Methanomicrobiaceae; genus DAOVRB01. Next base: position 341 of record DAOVRB010000220.1, read on the forward strand.
AGTTGTTCTGCAGACTGTACAAAAACAGCTGGCAGAATATCCTGACAGCCGGATAATTATTTTTGCGACATTCCGTGATACTGTCAGTGCTATTGTAGATCTCTTAAGAGAAAACGGAATTGAAGGGCGACGCTTTGTTGGACAGGCGACAAAAGACTCAGATAAAGGACTGACTCAGAAAAAACAGATTGAAACCCTCACTCAGTTCCGCGAAGGCGAATTTAAGGTGCTGGTCGCCACATCAGTCGGAGAAGAAGGACTGGACGTGCCCTCAACTGATATGGTGATATTCTACGAAGCAGTCCCCTCGGAAATACGAAGTATTCAGCGAAAAGGGAGGACCGGGCGGCATAGCAGCGGAACAATAGAAATTATTGTTACAAAAGGCACAGCAGATGAGACTTTCAGGTATATCAGCCAGGCGCGTGAAAAGTCAATGAAAAAGGGGATCCGCCTGATAAGCGGAGCACCTCAAATAACCAATGTCTCCTCAAATATGCAGACTTCTATCGCCGAATTTGTTCCAGCCGGACCATATATTATTGTCGATGACCGTGAGACTTCATCAAAAGTCGTGGAGTGTCTTCATTCAGCCGGTGCTGATCTGGAACTCAGAAGGCTGGAATTCGGAGACTATGCAATTGGTAACCGGATACTTGTTGAGAGAAAAACAACCCGTGACTTCATGGATACACTTGTAGAACGTGATCTCTTCGCGCAGATAAAAAAGATGGCTGATGTTGCAACAAGACCTGTGCTGATTATTGAGGGTGAAAACCTCTATACACAACGAAATATTCACCCCAATTCAGTAAGAGGTATGCTCGCTGCGATTGGTATAGAACTGGGAGTTACGATATTTTATACAAAGACACCTGAAGAAACGGCTGAAATGCTATATGTTCTTGCAAAAAGGGAGGGTGGGGAAAGAGGGGATATCACCCTGCATCACAGGAAAAGTTACAGATCTGAACGTGAACAACAGGAGTACATTATTTCGTCATTCCCCGGAATCGGCCTGAAAAATGCACGACTTCTTCTGGATCAGTTCGGTACTATCAGGGAGATTATCAATGCCAGTGAAGCTGAATTAAAATCTGTAAATGGGATTGGAGAGAAAATAGCAAAAATAGTATTTCTTCTTTCACGAAGGGATTACAAAAATAAAACTTAAAGAGAGTTGAGAGAATCAACTCCTTTCTGAATACATTGCATTAGTATCAGGCAGTCATCAGATCTTTTTTCTTCCTGTACCCTCCTGCAAAGCAGAATAACTGTCTTTTCCAGTTCATGTACAAGGTTTTCACTCACACAAACCGTGGTGGTTACAGGTACTTCTTTAACACTGTCCTGTTTTGAGACCTCTGCTTCTGTTCTGTTAACATTTGCATCCACAATATTTCGCGCTCTCTTTTCGGCACATACAACACATTTTGTCTCACCTTTCACCTCAAAAAGAGGAGCTCCGCACTCCGGGCAGGTCTTTGAGAGCATTTTTCCACCCTTAAGAAGGTATTCAGCCATGATTTCATCATCAGCTTTCATAGTATAATCCACCAGTTCTCAATTATCTTATATATACTCAGAGCCAATTAATAATAAGAGGGTGAAAGATATGTCAAATCCTGAAGTTACGATAAATAACTGTATCCAGATGTTACAACAGATCATGGAGGACAGCACAATTCCACGCAACATCAGGCGTGTGGCTGATGGCACCCACAAAGTGTTAATGGATAAGTCTCAGGGCATCAGTTTACGGGCTGCAACTGCAATCTCAATGATTGACGAGATCAGCAATGATCCAAACATGCCTGTGCACGCACGTACCCGTATCTGGGAACTTGTATCACAGCTGGAAACCGTACCTCTTGATTCTTGATTAAACAACAATTGTAAACTATATTTTTTTTGATTTCAAAAGACTCTGAAATTAATGAATTTGAAATAACACATTAATGAGAGTTCTTTCTCACAGGAAATGTGCATGACACACAAAGTGTCAGGCACTGTTTAATGAAAAAAGAGGTCGCGTCGGGATACCAGACATCCGGACAGTATTTAGTCAGATGACAGTGCAGATTACCGATCGGTTTCTGCCTGGCCTGATGTCAAGTTCAAGAAGAACAATCTGCTGCCAGGTCCCGCATTGCAGTAATCCCTTTCGTATGGGAATTGTGAGTGAAGGTCCGACGAGCGCTGCCTTAACGTGTGAACGGCCGTTACCATCACCCCAGGCAAGGTCATGGGCATATGAAATATCATCAGGGGCGAGTACTGATAATGCTCTGTTAAGGTCAGACAGTACACCAGGTTCATATTCAATGGTTGTTAATGCGGCAGTCGATCCCTGAATAAAAATACTGACAAGACCGTCAGTGGTGCCACTTTTTTTTACGATTTCGTCCACACGAGGGGTAATGTCAATAACATCACCCTCACCATGAGTTTCAATCGAAAACGTCTCCATATACATCTTTAATTACCTCCTGATAAATTATTTAGTATAAAGATATTTTTCATTCCCCTCAACTACCTTACCTGTTGGAAGTGTAATTTTTAGTTTAATCTGACCAATTCCAAGATCATTTGATGTTAATGCAAGGTCACTGTATGCAATTCTGATACCCCTTAAAGGATAGGACAAACCCTGGTCTGAGTTGGTAATTTTGGCATAACCCTGATATAGCACCTTTGGTGATGAGAGTGGGACTCTGTTTACACCAAAATCAGGAGTGTAAATACTCACTTTCGCATTCAGGTCAGCACCACTAAACACGACCTGCTTTCCTTCAGCATCATAAAAGAAGAAATGAACTATTATTCCATCATTCCCGTTTTCGGCATTCCAGTCCGCCGGTTCAGCAATGAGATTAATTTTGCTTATTGCATTAAGGTCCGGATTTACAGATACTATATCTCCAACATTGTTACTATTTTCATTACCTGCTGCGGAATCTGAAATATCTCCGTGCACAGAAGGCGTACTAAAAGGAAGAGAATTTAGAGCATTTCCCGGTACATATGTCTCTTTAAATGTTCCGGGTACAAGATACTGAGTATACACAAAATATCCTGCACAAATAATTATAATCGCAA
>DAOVRB010000238.1 GCA_030628325.1 Methanomicrobiaceae archaeon
ACAGGCGTTCTGTTAGCAGGCACCACTTAATATATTACAAATATATTCAACACTACATTAAATATTAACTGCCAGTTAATGAAAAAAGATGATTAACAGAGAGAAACAATAGATAAGATTATGCAGGAATATCCGATAAAAAGAGGATTCACAAAAGGATTTGAAGAGCGGATGGTTGACGGACTTGAAAAACATTTTGGGGTTAAACCCTCAGAGTCAAACGGACATTATTCACTAAGCTATGGTTCATTCATAAATCTGGAAGTATTCCTTGGGGAAAAAGGAAAGAAACTCGCAGTTGAGTCCAGCTCTGATATCACTCTTTTTGATAAACACACTGAAGAAGAGGCAAATAAAATTGTACGTGATACAACTAAGTGTTACAACAATTATCTGGAATATGTAACAGGTTACAATTCAAAAGAACGGAGTAAAAAACTGAAGGCCGCAGCAAAAAAATAATTTTTTGGTTTCCTTTTATTTTTTTCAACTGATTACAATTGCCGGTTTGAATGGAAGTGCCGCCCCGGCCTTTGGATGACTGCTTTCATCTGCCCGAACAATAGCGACTTCAAGCCCAAACTCACGTTTCAGGAAATCTTTTGCAGATTCAAACACCAAAACTTCATCCTGTTCTGAGTTAACAAGCTGCTCAGCAATAGCCGGCGGCAGACGATGAATAAGATTTGTTACCTGTTTTACAGTAACAGATGCCGCCTTCCCGTGCTTTCGCATCTCCTCATCCTTCATAATCTCACCCATCACCCCTTTCCTGTCAGTTGATGTCACAACTGTGTCAAACACCTTTTTTTTCCACTCAGGTGCGACAAACAAAGTCAGATTCTCAGGTTCAATCTGGATCAGTTTCATGATAGATTCAATATCCTCAACTGTCCTGACCAGAAGTTCTTCTGCCAGTTCTGCTGATTCATCAATTCGTGCTGAATCAGCTTCAGGCCACTCTGCAAATGCAACTCCGCCCCCATTTCCAAACTCTTTCCAGAGGTTTTCACAGGTAAACGGAATGAACGGTGCAAGAAGTCTCATCCATGTAGTGCTGAGATCATTCAATACGGATGAACCACGCACCCCTTCGGGAAGACGGCGACGGTACCACTTCAGGTCAGATTCAATGCCAAAATAAGCCTCCTGAAGAGCCTGCCGGGTCTGGAACAATTCCAGTGCCTCAGTTGTATTAATTACATGTTGCTGTAGCCTGCTTAAAAGCCATTTGTCTATAGGATACGAGCCCTCTGCCACCATCCCCATCCCTTCATGAACAGTCTTCCAGAAACGTTCTATCTGCTTCCTGGATGATAATACCAGTTCATTTCTCCAGTCAAAGTCCTGCCATGGCTCAGCACTCCCCACAAGGAACATCCTGACAGTATCTGCACCGAATTCATCTATCGCATCTTCAAGAAGAACGACATTACCCTTTGACGAGGACATTTTTGCACCTTCCAGGAGACCCATGCCAAAGATTACCATACCCTTTGGCTGGAGATCCTTTTGGAATAGTGCCAGGTGGTGGAAGAGCTGGAATGTCAGGTGATTTGAAATCAGGTCTTTTGCCGAGAATCTGTAATCATATGGATACCAGTAAAGGAATTCATTCCTGAGGTCATCCAGTGTTTCCCGCGGAAGTGTATCCGGAGAACCCTCCCCACAGAATACATAATCAAATACTTCCACAGTAAGCTTTTCCGGATCAATATCTCTGAGTTTGTGGGCAATTGTATAATAGGCCATATATATAGTTGAATCTGAAAGAGGCTCAACCAGCCATTCCTTATCCCACGGAAGCTTTGTTCCCAGCCCGACACGGCGGGTGCATGCCCAGTCATTCAACCAGTCAACTGTCCTGTCAAACTCTGCGCGAACCTCATGCGGCACAATGCTCATATCTTCAATCTGCCTGTGAACTGCCTCTTTCCAGTCCGGGTCACTATACTGCAGGAACCACTGATCCTGAAGAATGCGTACATATACACGGTTACCACAACGGCAGACCACATTCCTGTTATCAAAGTCGTACATCAACAGAGAGCCAAACTGCTCAAGCATGATTGTTGAGAATTCCTCCCTTGCAATCTTAACAGGCTTACCACCATATTGCGGAAGCATGCGCCCTTTTGAAAACTCAGCACTGTAGATATCCTGTGTCAAAACCTCAATTGCAGGATCATTCTGATTTTTAATGGCGGACTTTTCAACTGCGTCCACTGCAGGACACTCTCCGTAACCATCAACAGAGATTAAGGGTACAGGTTTAATTTCAGTATACTTCCCCTCATTCTGCAAATCACGAAGAGCAATGTAATCGTATGGCGCATGAGCAGGCACACTCATGACAATACCTGACGCCATATCGGGATCAACAAATGTAGCAGGCAGAACTGGAATGTCACCACAAAACGGATGTGAAACCATCTCGTCAACAAGACTGGTGCCTGCAATTTCGCCGGTTATTTCCAGTTCATGATCCTGAAGACTGATCTTATCCGCAGCTTCGCGGGACAGAATCCATTTCTGCCCGTCAACAACAACTTTTACATAGTTAATATCTGGATTGATCCAGAGATTGGTAACTCCATATGTTGTCTCAGGTCTTAAGGTTGCACATGGTATTTTGTAGTCCTGCCACGAGAACAGGACCAGGACAAAACTCGTGATCTCGGACTTCTCTCCTTCAAGCAGATCATGATCACCAACAGGATTATCACACTGGAGACAGTATTTAACCGGGTGTGCTCCCCGAACTACATGTTTATCCTCCATCAGGTGAGTGTACTGCCATTCAATAAACTTTGAATATTGTGGAAGTATAGTGGTAAAACGTCTTCTCCAGTCAATGGAAAGGCCACACCTTCGCATAACACGCTCATATTCACCACTAAAGTAACGAACAATCTCCATCGGATCTACAAATTTATCAAGGACATCTTCCGGCACACGGTACAGGTCGCGATATAATTTTATCGCAGTCTCGTCATTAGAGGCAATCCTCTTCGATATCCCGATTACAGGTGTACCGGTTACATGGAATGCCATCGGGTACAGTACCTGTTTTCCTTTCATTCTCCAGAATCTTGCAATTACGTCAGGAACAATATATGTTCTGCCATGTCCTACGTGCATTGCACCACTGGGGTAAGGATAGGCTACATTCAGGTAAAACTTTTCATTCCCGGCAGGATCTGCTTCAAAGCTATGCTTCCATTCTTCACAATATTTTTCTTCATATTTCTGGATATCAGATA
>DAOVRB010000167.1 GCA_030628325.1 Methanomicrobiaceae archaeon
AAACATCCGTATGTCACTGAAAAAGCAACTATGTTGCTTGAGAACGAGGGAAAACTTCACTTTCTGGTGGACAGGCAGGCAACAAAGCAGGATATAGCAGATGCTATAACTAAAATGTTTGACAAGGAAGTGACCCAGGTTCGCACCATGATGACAATGAAGGGAGAAAAGAAAGCCATTGTCTGCTTTGCTGATGAAAAGGCAGGGGAAGAAATTCTCAGCCGGCTTGGAATAATGTAGGTGGTGAAGGAATATGGGAAAACGTATTATATCACAGAATCGTGGTGCCGGCGGACCGACATACAGGGCTCCTTCACATAAATATAAGGCAGAACTGAAACACCCAAACAATGTGAAATCGACTGTAAGAGGTTGTGTTATTGACATTGAACATGATCCTGCAAGACACGCACCCATCGCAAAGGTGCAGCTTGAGAACGGGCAGAAGATCTTCATGCTTGTTACCGAGGGTGTCGGCATTGACGATGACGTTGCATGGGGCGCAGAAGCTCAGGTGAAGAACGGCAACACGCTTTTACTCAAAGATATCCCCGTTGGTGCATACATATGCAACATTGAGGCACGCCCCAATGACGGCGGCAAGTTCGTCCGTTCAAGCGGTGTGCAGGCACAGGTAATCGGCAAGTCCGAGGACCGGGTCGGTATCAAGATGCCAAGCGGTCAGCACAAGTGGTTCAACGCTGCATGCCGGGCAACAGTAGGTATTGTGGCCGGTGGCGGCCGTAGCGAGAAACCGTTTGTGAAAGCAGGTAAGAAATTCCACAAGATGAAATCGCAGGCTCAGAAATGGCCGCGTACCAAAGGTGTATGTATGAACGTCTGTGACCACCCGTTCGGTGGCGGTGGACATCAGCATGTTGGTCGTCCAAAGACTGTTTCACGTGGCGCATCACCAGGACGTAAGGTCGGACATATCGCTGCCAAGAGGACTGGCGTAAGAAAGTGAGGGGTTTACAATGGCAAAAAAGACACAGAGAAGGTTGCCGAGGCGGAAAGAGGAATTCACCTACCACGGCTATAAAATAGAGGAACTTCAGGAGATGAGCCTGAGTGAACTCCTGCCCATTATGCCGGCAAGGGCACGCAGAAAGTTCAATCGGGGACTGGCTCAGAGATATGAGACAGTGTACGCAGGATTCAGAGCAGAGAATGAACGTATCAGGACACATGTCCGTGATCTGATTATTCTGCCTGAGATGATCGGAAAGACTATAGAAATCTACAATGGCAAGGAATTTGTTAAAGTGGAACTCCAGCCTGAAGCTGTATTCCATTACCTTGGTGAATTTTCTCCGACACGTCGCAGAGTTTCTCACGGAAGTGCCGGTATCGGTGCAACAAGATCCAGTAAATTTGTACCTCTGAAGTGATTATTATGGCAAGAACAAAGTATTCACTTAAAAATGAGGAAGAGACTGTTGCCCGTGCAAAGGCCAACGAACTTCCTATATCACCCAAACATGCCATTGAAATTGCAAATTTCATCAGAGGCATGACAACAGGAGAGGCAATTTCCTATCTTGAAGATGTAATTGCACTGAAAAAAGCAATTCCGTTCAAACGCTTCAACAGGGATGTCGCTCATAAAAAAGGACTTGTCGGATGGGATGCCGGCAGATATCCTGTGAAGGCTTCAGGCAGATATATCACTCTGTTAAAGTCTGTTGAGAAAAATGCAGAGTACAGCGGTCTTGATCTCAACAATCTTAAGATAGTCCATGTCTCTGCAAACAGGGGACGCAGTGCAAAAGGCATATTCCCGCGTGCCATGGGAAGGGCAACACAGAAACTGGCTGAAAGCGTGAACATTGAAGTTCTCGTCAGAGAGGTGTAATAATGGCAGTTGAGAAAAAGTTCATAGAAGATGGTGTTCGACAGGCCCGTGTTGACAATTTCCTGACAAAAGAACTCAAAAGGGCAGGTTACGGCGGTATGGAGATCCAGCGTACCCCTATGGGGACACAGATCACCATTTTTGCTGAGAAGCCTGGTATTGTTATTGGAAAGGGTGGGAAAGTTGTTCGTCAGCTTACAGCTGATCTCGCAGAGAAATATGGTATAAATTCACCACAGATTGAGGTTCAGCAGGTTGCAAATCCTTCTTTCAATGCACAGATCATGGCAGAACGGCTTGCAAATTCACTGGAACGTGGCTGGTACTTCAGAAAGGCCGGCAGCAGTGTACTCCGTCGTGTGATGGAATCAGGTGCACTTGGCTGTCAGGTAGTTCTCTCAGGCAAGGTTACAGGTGCACGTTCACGTGTGCAGAAGTTTACTGAAGGTTATATCAAACACTCAGGTGAACCAAGTGACACTATTGTTGAACATGGTTTTGCCGTAGCTGTCAAAAAACTTGGTACTATCGGTGTCCAGGTAAAAATTGTTCCAGCCGGTGCAAAGCTGCCTGACCACTTTGAAGTGCTTGACCCCGAACCCGAACCGGAACCAGTTGCAGAAGTTGTGACTGAGCAGGAGGAGGAGCTCTCACCTGAAGTTCTTGGTGAGGAGATTGATGCTGAGCTTGAAGCGGCAGAAGATATTCCAAAAGATGAGGATTTCTGATATGGCGATATTCCGTGCAAAAGAGATAGCTCAGTTGAGTGATGTGGAACTTCAGGAACAACTTGCAAAGTTCAGACTTGAACTTGTCCAGCACTACGGCACTGTAAGTGCCGGTGGTGCACCTGAAAATCCAGGACACATCCGTGAACTAAGACGTACAATTGCCCGTATTAAAACGGAGCAGAACAAGCGGAGATCCTGATTTGATTACACCGCAGAATGTAGTCCGCCATGAATTAATAGGGCTAAAAGTCCGGGTTTCCCGGTCTTTGAATCCTGCCCAGACGGGCATTTCCGGACTTATCGTTGATGAGTCCAGAAATATGCTTGTGATTGATACAATCTGCGGGGTAAAAAAGATCCAGAAGAAATATGCAGCTTTTGACCTGCGCCTTCCCGATGATACCCTGGTGAGGGTTGATGGGTCGGTGCTGGTTATGCGGCCTGAAAATCGAATCAGCATGCGAAACAAAAATTTGAGGTAAATATGGCTAAAAACACAGGATTAAACGTCTCTGTTCCTGAAAAGGAATGCGATGACGTGAATTGTCCATTTCACGGCACTTTGCCGGTGCGCGGCCAGGTGATCACCGGTAAGGTCGTGAGTGACCGTATGCAGGGATCTGTTGTCATTGCAAGAGATTATCTGCAGTATGTAAAGAAATACAAGCGTTATGAAAAACGCAGTTCAAAGATTCACGCACACAACCCGCCCTGTATCAGTGCCACGGTCGGCGACACCGTACGGATCGCCGAGTGCAGGCCACTGAGTAAGACAAAGAAATTTGTTGTTGTGGAGGTGACTGAATAATGAAAGCAAAACAGTCAAAAATTCCAAGGGCTCTGTGTACCGGCTCAAGGATGGTCTGCTCTGACAACACCGGTGCCCGTATTGTACAGGTTGTGTCTGTAGATCTGTATCATGGTGTCAGGCGACGTCAGCCAAAGCTCGGTCTTGGTGATATGGGAACTGTTTCAGTCAAGAAAGGAACTCCTGACATGCGCCGCAAACTTGAAAAAGCGGTCGTAATCAGGCAGAAAAAAGAGATCAAAAGGATCAACGGACTTCGTCTTTCATTTGAGGACAATGCGATGGTCATCACAAATGAGCGTGGTGAACCAAAGGGTACTGAGATTAAAGGCGCTGTAGCCCGTGAAGTCGCTGAGCGTTTCCCAAAGATCGGTTCAATGGCGACAATCATCGTGTGAGGTGTAATCTGAATGGTAAGAATTGCAAGTAAGCAGCCAAGGAAACAGCGGAAAGCCCGCTATAATGCACCTATTCACGCACGTGGGAAGTTCTTAAACGCTCCTCTTTCAACAGAACTGAAAGAGAAGTATAACAGGCGCAGTGCACGTGTTGTTGTCGGAGATACTGTAAAAGTGGTCACCGGTGATTTCTCTGGTGAAGAGGGTATTGTTGACGGTGTTGACACAGGCAAGGGTTCAATTATTGTTCATGGTGTTTCACTGACAAAGGCAGACGGTACTGAAG
>DAOVRB010000016.1 GCA_030628325.1 Methanomicrobiaceae archaeon
GAACATTGTCACCGCTATCACCGGGTTCTCTCTGAATTAAATGAGGAACTAATTGAATGTGAATCCTGCCACGAATCTCTTGGAAATCGAAAACGTGGCAAATTTATCATTCCGGAATTTGGATTTTCATCAGAAAATAAAAAGCCCCGTTCTGCACGGGAAAAACGACCTCAAAAGACGTACAGTTCCAGAGTATACTATTCCGGAGATTGTATCCCGGAACAGAAATTAGAATTTCCCCTTCAGGGAAGCTATTCCCTCAGAGGAGAATCCGCCACTCACGGTCGTCTTGGAATTATAAATAATGCTAATCTCAGGCATTTTCATGTCTGTCGCTCCTGTGGCTATACGGTATTTGGAAGAGATACATCTCCTCCTAAATCACATAAAACGTCAACCGGAAAATTCTGTCAAGGTTATTTCCTGATAAACGTAGATCTTGGACATGAATATCTGACTGATATTCTCCAGCTGGAATTTGTAGGATGTAACTTACCTGATGAAGGATTCTGGTTGTCACTTCTCTATGCAATCCTTGAAGGAATCAGCTCTGCACTTGATATAAACAGGGATGATCTAAATGGAACACTCTATCCTATCCATGGTAAGACAAGTGAACCCGCTCTGATTCTTTTTGATACTATTCCGGGAGGTGCCGGTCAGGTTCGCAGGGTCATTGAAAACGAGGAAACTTTGCAAAAGGTTCTGACGGCATCCTGGGAAAATCTAAACAAGTGTAATTGCGGTGGAGAAGGCGGTCATGCGAGTTGTTATGGATGTCTGAGAAATTATTCAAACCAGTTTTGCCATGAACAGCTTGAACGGGGGAAAGTGCTGGAATTTTTCAAATTAATTGGGGTAGGAGAATCCTGAAAATTAATTCAGTCAAATTTCTTGAAGAACTTCCCTATCAGGCGGATAAAAAACGGTTTTCTTTTTAATTTTTCTGGAATTTGTGGGTCATCTGCAAGAGAGATCGCAATGTGCTGCAACTGTGGAGCCAGAGGATCTTTGATCTGATTATATTGTTCATGCACTTCAGATTGATCTGTGGGGTTGGTTTTATCCTTAAAATCGGAAGTTTGGATCTGATCGATTTTGAAAATCCCCCTATTGATATGGTGTTGATTCTTATCACCAGAATCTGAGTATTTGTTATTGGATTCAGTACTGTTTTTTAATTCTTCACCTTTGTCTGAAGAATTTTCATGTTGGAAAATAATCTCTTTGTCAGTGTCCTGATGAGTGGGATCCTCCTGGTGGGGAGTGTCCATCAGTTTAGAACAATTCTGTTCATTGGGAAGAGCTATATTCCATTTAATGGTATTTTTTTGCAAGCCAAAATCAATCGTTCCGGTTGATTCAGGGTATTCTGGTGCTGAACGAGACTGAATACCTGTGTCTGTGGAGACTGTTTTATCTGAAATTTTTTTGATAGATTTATCCCGCACTTTTAGAATAATATCTGATGTGGGGGAGGAAGAACTGTGGATTTTCTGTTCCTGTTCTGGAAGTTCTTTTGATATTCTCTTCTGATTATCTTTTATCATCTGAACACGGACCAATTTAATAATCCTTCCCAAATCAGACTTTTTCTGAGGTAAATATTCCGGATGTTCTGATTTATCTGAATGTAAAAACTCTTCAGGCACTTCATTTTCTATGTTATATAATGAATGAATCTTATTGTAAATTTCTGAGCAATTAGATCGCTTTTTGTTATCAGGTTCGGATGTCTGATCCATGTCTGGTGCCTTAAAAGACGAAGCAGAGATGTGAGATAACAGATAGTCTCCCATTTCAGTTTTGGGATCAAAGATTAGATCTGAAGAAGAATTTTCAATTTCATAGAGCGACTCTATTCTTAATAATTTTACATTCCCACTGGTTTCAGGATAATGTGACTGATCTGAAGTTTCATCTGACTGACAGATGCCCTGGTGGCTAACCCCTACGGTTGCATAGGCATGAGTTGCGGATATATCCATTATTTCATCATCAGACTCTTTTAAGAACAGAACATTACAGAAGGATATAAGGGTATGATATTTTTCCATTGCCTCATCTGATAATGTGATTGTGTTATCATTGAGAGCACCGGAAAAAGTCAGAAGGAATGCGATCAATTTCTCTTGTTCTTCCGGATTTCCCTTTTCTGCGATGTACTGAAGATAGTCCATCAGTGCATTCTCAGCAAAGGACGTAATAGAATCAGAATTAAGAGATGATGTTTCTTCTGACCATGCAGAACAGATAGGATCTATCTGAAGAGAATTAATTATGGTCTGAATCCGATTTAATGTTAGTTCATTTTTTTCCTCTAAAGAAAGAAGATCCTTTTCCATTCTTTCCACAGTCTCAATGTCAGTTTCAATCATCCGGAGTTTTTTCACCTGAGCATCCGGCCTATTGAGGACATTTAATTGCTCTGTGAGTAGCGTAAGTTGTTGATCCAGTTCTTCGATATTTTTATCAATACTATTCAGATCAGCGAGTTCTCTATCCGGAGTTTCATTTAGTAATGTTTCCAGTCTTTCGGAAATAGCACTGATATGTTCTTCCTCTCTTTCCAGATTTCGGTTTTCTTCAAGCCAGTATGAAAGTTCAACAGTATCTGTTGGACAGACGAGTTCTTTTGTTACAAGGGGATAAATTATTTTTTCAAAATACTCATTCACCTGATCCTGAGGGATAATACCATGCATGAGAATAGGAGTGATATATTTATGAGAACGGGGAATATCAACATGAAATAAATCGTTTCTCTCTATAAATCGAAGAAATGTTTTCCCGAGCAATGTGTTTTTTGAAGGTGGGAAATCTTTGATTTCTTCATTAACTGAGTTCCAGTATGATCCCTCGCTATAGTTGAAGATTCCTTTCCAAACAAGGTAACATGAGAGTGTTGCCGGGTACTGAACTATTTCTTCTTCAAAACTGCTATTGTCTGAGTAGGAAAATCCCTGTGAAATGTATGCACAGATCTTCTCAAAATCATTATTTGTCAGAGGGATCTGTCCCAGAAGGTTTACTGTTTTTACCTGATCCAAAAGTAATGATTCACATAAATCGATAGTACTGCAGTCTTCCAGCATTTTTCCCCTCTATATTTTTAGTATATTATTCTATCACATCACATTGTATAAAATGTTGGTTCTTCTCTAAATTTTTGAAAACAAAATGGATAAAAGCTAAGAAATTAACCCCGTGGTGACAATTTTAAATTGAAGTGTTGAAAAACTCTCTGATAAAGATGATCTGTTTTCATAATATTATCCTTAACACACTTTTTAGACCTAAACAAATTCTAAAATCCGACACCAGCCGTCAAACTAATGGAAATGTTTTTTTAAATCTCAGTTTAAACAGATATATTGTAAACTAGTATATATGTAGAGGGTTCTTGATGATAGATGATATTTTAGAGTATAATGAAAGCATTTATTCCTCATCTAAGGATATTATTGTAAAAAATATAACATTTGATGCTTATTTAACAAATAGGAAACTAATTCTGGAAAATATAGCGGATGGTAAAATTTTTCAATATGATATTGATTTAATTAAAAAATATCAAGCGGAATCTGACAAAGACGGTAATCCATCTATTAATCTTTTTGTTACTGGATCTCAAAAGAAAACAAAAAATTTGATATTAAAATTTGCAAGTAATAACCAATTGCGAAATTACGAAAGAGACCAATGGATTAATTCATTGAATAAAATAAGGCCTTATGATACAGGAATCTACAATAACATATCATCTCAGGATAATAGCATCTCTAAAACATGTCCCTTCTGTGGTAGCAGTATAAAATGCGAATCCAACTTTTGCCATAGATGTGGAGCGAAATTAAATTATTGCTCCAATAACAAACCAAGTGGGTTGCCAGCGATAAGGGTCAGCGAAAAATCTGCAAAAGTGAAGCCAAAATATATTAAAGAAACCAAATGTACATGCAACTCTTGTGGAAACGTATTTTACTATGGTAAAAAGGAAGTTTGGGAGAACAGATCAAAAATTTGTGATAACTTAGCCAAAGAAGCATCCGCTGCTTCATGTTGTTACTGTAATCCATTTATTAATGCCACAAAAAATGAAAATACCATAACTGATTTTAACAGATGTCCAAATTGTGGTTCGAAAAACGTAACTAAAGAAGAAATCTCCCATGAAATCTAAAATAGTCCAAGAATTATATTTTTACCTGATTCGAGGTTATCAAAAAAAAATATCTCCTATACTAAACAAAAGAGGAGTGAAATGTCGATTTTACCCTACTTGTTCCGACTACATGATTTTGGCAATACAAAAATATGGTCTTTTAAAAGGAATAAAAAAAGGAATTAATCGTATTCGAAGGTGTAGGCCGGATAATTATGAGAGTTGTATTGATTATCCATAGTACTTTTTTAGGGTGATTTAAAAAAGTTATAATAAAATTATAAATTCATCTATTTTCCAATCCCCATCTTCACGGATGAAAGGTATCTCTTTATCCTTTGTAAATTTATACCCACTAAGAAGGCCGTTTACAGAAATATACAATGTGGCACTATCATCTCCGATGTGTGTATTCGTTATTTTATAACTTGAAGTAGTAGTCGTTCCGTCGGAGTATACTGCATATAATGTATTATATATTTTATTCTTACTGTTTTCAGATTGGGCTTTTGTCGATAGTACATCCCATATTATATCTTCATTTAATTGCCTGTAGCCAGAAAAATATGTTTTAAACACGTCTTCTGGTTCTATTGTTGGTGCTGGTGTTTGTATTGTAGTTTGTGTTGGTAATGTTGTTGGTAATGTTGTTGTGATAGTTGTAGGCTCAGAAACTGAGTGGTCAGTAGATGATGTGCATCCTGCTATACATAACATGCACACAATCATTCCACAAAGAATTATTGCGGTAATATGTTTCATATAAAAATGAATGATTTATTACAATATTAAGGTTTCTTTTTCAAAAAGAAGAGTTTAGGAGCCTATCCAACGAGCAGTACTTTAAAAATTCCACTTTTATTCATATCTCTCCTGAGGATCTTATCTGAAAGTTAACTACTTTTGCGATTTTGATTTTTTTTAAATCGGGAGTCAATTTTATGGAATCAATGCTGGAAAGAGAAGTGAAGGGGGGGTGAATAGTTACCAAATAAGAACGAAAAGAACTTTGAAAAAAATTATTCGGATTTGGCTTTTGGCTCCTGCTGTGTTGAACAGTGGATTCCTCCGCCTCCGAAGTTAATCGGTATTGTATTGATCATTACAACTTTTCTGTCTGGAAACAGGCTCATTAAAATCTCCTCGGCTTTATTATCCTTCTCCTTTAGAGACTCCGGCATTCCCATGCCTTCCATGTAGTACTTCTGACCAAGGACCAGATTATTTGTAATCAGGAAATTGCAGTAACTCTCTGCAGGCACAATATTTACCGGATCTCCGACTGGGAAAGATGTTCCGTCCCTTGAGTTGTAGAAGGTGGAAAGACCGAAATATGCCTCGTCAGTCGGATTTGCAATGAAGTAGATCATATCCGGAATAGGCATTCTCACGATATTAAACGGATTGCCATCCTGATCAACCGAGTTTTTGAGAATCTCATAATTCTCTTCCATTCTCCGTCTGTTTTCTGCCGCAATCAGATCATCTGCCGCCTCTTCTTCAGTCACTTCTGCAAGAAGAATGGTATCGGGGGATACAAACCGGCAGTACTCGTCCATGTGATTGTTTGCAGAGGCACTTCTGTATGCAATTCCCACCCCTCCGGGCCCGGGAAGAGCGCTGCTGTCATACGGGTCGTCCTCAACTGTGCCTTTTTTTAGCCAGATTATATTTGTTGCACCAAAAAGCCGTTTGAATTCGTCTTCAATTTCCTCTCTTGCCACATTCGGATTTCTCTGGAATTCACAGGCTTCAGTTACAAGGAGAGTGCCCCTTCCGTTAAATTCACGGTCTCCGCCTTCGCTTGTGATTCTTGTCATAACACTTTCAATGCCGAGATGTTTTGCTATATCCCTGTCAATTTTTTCCATTAGCAGCGACTGTGTATCCGATGCCCGGAAATAGCCCCAGCAATTGAAGTTAAAGTCGTTAATTCTCTTTTCGCCATTGTTGTTTACTACAAAGATCGGACCAAAATCCCGCCAGTACAGCATGGTGAATTTCTGCTCATAAAAGGAGATGTTATCCATCGGGACGTTGTTTTTGTGTAAAACCTCTTCCACGTGTTTTTTCTGGTTTTCGTCCGGGACACAGATTATCGTGTGGACATTTTGCTCAAGTTCTCTTACTATCTGCAGGAAAACATCATCGGTGTAATAACCGCTTATGTACTCTTTGGACAGCCATCCAATCCATACAGCATCCTGTTCTTCAAATTCACCGGGAAAACGCCAGTTATCTTCCATATTTACATCCTCTCCTGTGCCGTTTGCAGAGACCGGAATCATTACCATGAGGATAATGATGATCGCCGGAATTGCAGGCAGACTATATTTCTTTAATAATACAGCCATAGCAACCATAATTAGTTCTTTAGGATTTCCATTGTTAATATATTGTCCCCCTGAGTTTTTTAGAACTGATTCGTCATGAAAAGAAGATTTTCATTAAACAGTGTCTGACGTTGAGACGTCATACACGTTTTTTGAATTATATAACTGATTTAGAGATGCCCGGAAAAACCTAAAAATCAGATATTATTATCAGCCGGAAACAGAAAACTGAGGTTAAGTACAGTTCTCAGGAGAAAGATATGATCGGCACTGAAACAGGGGATATGGAGCCTGTACATCCAGTGCTGATCTGGCAGGACAGACTCATAGAATGAAAGAAATCTGCAGAGGATCTTTTTCCTCCCGAAACAATCCTGGAGAGTCCCGGCAAATGCCGCAAATACCACTCCTCCCGGAAGAACACCCAAGAGAAACGACAAAAAACACCGCAATTTAAACAACCTTTCACCTCAGAATAAGTCCTCAATGAGTATTAGTTCGCGTGAGATGCCTGGTACAGGGAGAAAATATGAACTGAATACCAACTTTGGCTACAGAATATCACTGTTACAGATTGGGCCTGGATGGGAGAATTTTAGATTGTCATCGTTTTTTGTGTGATGGTCTTGGGGATCATGTGTGTTTTCTGGCTATATATTTTTCACAGCAGGATCAAATATAAAGGATTATTCCGGATAAAAATATAATTTGTAAGATATTGCCGGAGAAGAGAAAGCCTGATTTCTCAAAGATGGATAAGATGAAATTATTGAATTTGTTTTCAGAGCGGAAACATTATGTTCACGGAGTGTAAACAAATGAGTGACAAAGCTCTCTCTGAAATATTGAAGACAAGTGACAGAATTTTTATTCTTCGCTATGCTGCGGTAAATAGTTCTTTTACGGCAACCGATGTAGTAAACGCAACCGGAAAGTCAAAAGGTTTTGTTTCACGCTATCTTCACCTGCTTTTAGAACTGAATTATATATTGGCTGATGGCAGGAAATATTTCTGGATTGAAAATCCCGAAACAAAGGCGTTAAAGAGGCTTTTAAATATCAGGTTTTTATCATCCATAATTTTTCTTCCGGGCTGGGCCGGAGGTATTGGGGTTTACGGAAGTTTTGCAGACGGAACAAATTCTGCAAAAAGCGATCTTGATGTATCCTAACTTCCCGGCATCCTTAGGCGCATCGTTTTAAAAATAACTGGCGTGTAGGCTATTCTTTTAAAATCTGGGGCATTATTGGCTGGAAAATTAGATCAAAATCGGCCCCATCGTGTGCCTAAATTATAGGCGCATAATTTTTGAAAAAACAACCAATAATCGCTGCAAATTCAATATTCTAACCGTTTTAGATCCATGTGCCTAAAATCAACGGGAGTTTAGGATGTATGGGTTTATGTGGATTCTTATAGCTCTGATCTTGAACTGAAATCTGCAAGGCTTGAAAAAAGTCTGGGTGAAGAAACAGGCGTTGAGACAAATATCCTTATACTAACTCCTGAAAAATTATTGAGGCTTAGAGAAGATGACAATCCTTTTTATTTTAGCCTCATGAAATCCATAATTACACTGGAAGGTGTTTCAATTGAGAGACATTGAAAATGGCAACCAGGCGTCTGAACCGTGCCACACAAGGCACAGGATACCTTGGACAGTTTGCTGGATTTCTGACCTACAAAGCAAAACGGGCAGGTAAAAAAGTAATAGAAATCAGCGAACGTAAAACATCTAAAACATGTTGCGTTTGTGGACAAGCTATCAGCAATTTGCCGATAATCTGCGAAAAACGGGTCTGGATATTCCAGTACACTCGCAGGAAGTTGCCTGCGTAAGCGGGCGGTAGTTCACTTATACTATACCCATACATAACGCTCAGTGACTCGCTCATGCTCACGCCCGACCTCACTTACAGATCTTTCTTTGCGTATTTTTTCCATACCTGCTCCCGGTATACCGGGCCACTGTTATAGGTGCAGAAGGGGATCAGGCGTCCGTCGGGTGTCGCGTAGTGGATGCAGCACCGCTGGACACGCCTGAGATCATAGTTGTACCGGTCCATAAAGTGCATAGTCCCGATGAACAGTGCATTCTGGTGGAACTCCCGGAGAACATCAAAGTCCTGCCTGATCAGGATTTTGCTGATCATCTCCCAGAACTCATCGGTCTTCCCGGCCTCTCCTTTCCTGACCGAATCATGTATATTTTTAACACCCCTGAGAAGTGCCTTGTATTTGTTGATGGTGCCGCCTTTTTTGAGTGTTTCTGCCATCTGCCCGATGGATTCAAAGAAACTATCCACGTCTGTCATCCGGTTCACCGGAATGACTGACCCATCCTGCTGAACAAATACATAGGTTGCTGCGCCGCAGTGCTGGTGGGCGGTGAACCTGACCTGGGGTTGCCCGGTATATGCCTCGACAAGATCCGAGATCGGAATCACACAGGGTATCGGGTAGAAATCATCCTTTTTTATGATGCCTTCTGTCTGCTTCTCAATATCTGTCAGGAGATCGGGAATGGTGACCCGTAATTTCCTGACATCCTCCTCACCTGCAGCACCGGTAAACGCAACCGGCTGGAAATTTACACCTCTTATGACAGAAATATTCCTGACTGCAAACCTGATGATATCCCCGACTTCGTGATCGTTTCTTCCCTGTATTACCGTAGGTACGAGGACCGTACCAAGACCCACTTTTTTCAGGTTCTCGATTGCATTTTTATGAATTGCGAGAAACGGGTTAGTCTCGTCTGAAATCCCGTCAAAGTGGAGGTAGACCGTGCTTAAACCGGCGTCCCTGAGTTGCCGGGCCAATTCAGGTTCCTTTGATATGCGGACCCCGTTTGTTGCGAGCTGCACCTGCGGGAATCCCAATGCCTTTGCTTTTTTGATGATTTTTACAAGGTCCTGTCGCATTGTCGGTTCCCCGCCAGAGAACTGTACCGCAGGTACCGGGACGGGTTTTTGAGCTCTCAACATCTCCATCATTTTTACGATCTCATCAAATTCCGGTTCGTACACAAATCCGCATGCCCGGGCATTGGCAAAACAAAAATCGCAGTTAAGATTGCAGCGGTTTGTAAGATCGATATTTGCAAGCAGCGTCTGTGAATGGTGGTTGCTGCATAACCCGCATGATGCCGGGCAGCTTTCGGGTGGGGCAATAGTCTGCGGGTTTTCGATACCGTTTCCTATGGACTCGTATTGTTCGTACCGGTGATACATTGCGGCATCTGACCAGTAGAGATACCGGGAAGTGCCATGTATCGGACATGTCCGTTCCAGCCAGATCTGTCCCTCATCCTCGATAATATCTGCCTCAAGAACAGTATTACATGTGGGGCAAAGGCTCTGTGTCTTTTTTATCAGCATCAATTGACCTCCTCAGGGGTAGCATTTTTTTTTGTTTTTTTGTAATC
>DAOVRB010000159.1 GCA_030628325.1 Methanomicrobiaceae archaeon
AGGGATTTTATTCAGAAATCAGGGCATTTCTCTTTAGCCCATTCTTCACCCCCATTTATTTAATTGTTAACCAGACTCCTTCCGTCTTCAAGCACCTCTTTAAGGTTTTTAACCTCATCTGTTTCTTCCATGCCGAGCATCTCAAATATGCTGTCAATAAGGCGCATCATTTCATCTGCGGCATCAATGAGATAGTCAGTTAATTCCTGAAGTGCACCAGGTGTGCCCACCGGATTTTCGCTGAAGTCAGGAGGTTTAACCTCAGGTGAATAGATCTTTGAAGTGTTAATTTTGGAATCCATCTGAGGAATGTTCTCTTCCACAAAACCTGTACTTGCATAAAGCTCTGTGGTATAGCCATAAACAGGTGAAAAAATGCCGGTGAATATCAGGCATACAACTGTAATTCCAATTAATAATAAGGATGAAATCCCCCTTTCAATCATCATAACCAACCAGGTTTTTTTGAATCTTACTTTTTTGACTGGAAATACAGGAATCTGATGGAAAAGTATTCACAAGTTAATTTAACACATAATATTTCCCATACTACCAATCAGATCATTTGTAATATCATACATATATAGATATTCCGCAACACAAATACAACCACATAAACATAACGAACGGAATATAGTAGAGACAATCATATTGAGCTGATACCAAATGTATTTGGTAGCTGTTCAAGCGATGCATATTCACCAGGGGATTTCGTATTTACTCCATCACCACAGTCAAATTCATAGTTCCTTGTCTGATACGCCCCTGCTGCCGGCACCATCACCATGCTCATTAGCAGCATCTCCAGTAGCAGAGACAGTAATGGGAGAATAATCAGTAATAAGAGTGAAATTATGTGTTTCCTTCATTGGTCCACCATCGCAGAAAGTGATTGGACCATCCTTTGACCTCCAGAAGATTTGGTTGTACTGCTAAACGAGATGTCCAACAGCCTCATATGATATTTTTTTTAATTCAGTCAGATTTCTTTCATCCTTTTCCTGATAAAACATTTTATGATTTGAGACAAAATCTGTTCAGACTGGCAGAATCAAAACTCTCAGTAAACACCGGCACCTGTTATCAGGAGACCTGTAACCGGATAAGTGCCGTTACACCCGCCTTTAAACTCATATCTTATTCTCTCAGAGTATGAATTTGACTGCCACCCAAGTACCCACCACTGGTTTATCCCCTGAAAGTCAGAGGATACGGTGAGGACATTTTCATCACCGGCATCATATGAGAGGATAAAAGGCACCTCAAAGAAATATCCGGTAGATCCTTTGCTCAGATAGTAGTCTTCATACATCATGCCATCAGAAGTGCTTACATCTTCCAAAATCCGGTATGGCATAAAAAGGGGCTCTTTTCCGAGGGGCATTCTGGTATCTATCTCATCTCCTGCACTGATAGAATACAGGTGAAGCTCCATTTTAACCAGCTGGGGCGTCTCTTCTGAATACCTGTCAGAGTAAATATGGGTAGGTACAGGAGGAAGTTCAGACTCGTTTTGTCCAGGCATAATTGCAATCGGTTGAATACGGTTTTTATATACCGGGGTGATTCGGTCTGCTGATATATTCAGCATAGGGACACCTTTTACATCCTCAATCTTTGCAGATATATTGTCCCTGTCAAAATTTTTGAAACTGACAAGGGACATATTTATGAGAGTCTCATTTTTTCCGGATTTGGGATTATAATTCGAAGGGACGGGAATCAGAAGGGTTGCATTTGTTACAGGTCCTGATGTAGAAAGCTGAAGTTCGTAGATATAGACCGATTCTGCATTATCAGATGCAGTTACATAAAAAAACCCAATTACGAATGCAAAAGATATGATAAGAATTGTAATTAGAATGAGTACTCCAATTATTATTGTCCTGAAAATGAGATTCACATTTAACATGAAAATCAGAGATTTTCATCAAACAGTGCATGACGCTTAGACGTCATACACGTTTTTTCTCAGAATTCCTAAAAGATTCGCCATTGTCCAGTGCATAGAGTAATAGAACAATTGATATAAATGTGCTTATTTTTATGGGTCATTCCAGAGTTCTTAAAGGATTATTCTCTTTGAATTGTAGTGGTGACATCTCTTTTTGAACTGATGGGGCTGTTGCACGAATCTCGGAGCAACACATTATTACTATTATTATGATCTGCCCATCCTCCCCGGATTCTCCTCAGATAAGATATGCTCCGCAGCCAGCATCGCGATGGAGATGGCGGCCATTTACGATATCGAGGGCGGGGCTGCAGAGCATTTTGCCCCCCCATTACAGGGCAGAAACCGCAGAGCAGAAAGTCCTCCTCAAAGAGTACCTCTCACCCCTTCTCCTCTTATTTCACATGCCTATATATATAAGAGAAGGTATGATCTCTCTCCGGAGAGAATAGAATGAAAAATGTTCAATTGCTGAGAGTTGCAGCCCTCGTCTGTCTGGGCCTCCTTTTCTGTACCACAGCGGTGTCTGCATACCAGATCAGCTTTACCGTACCTGAAAGCGTTAAAGTCGGGCAGACGGTCGTTGTCCAGGGAGAGAGTAACATCCCGTCCGGATTTACGACACAGCTGTACCTCTACAGGGAGGTACCCAACTTCCAGCCAAAACAGATTTCTGTGGATGAGTTCACCATACAGGAGGGTGGAGACTGGCAGGTTGTATATGACACAACCGGCTGGCAGAAGGCGACATACAAAATTGAGATACCGAAGAATTCCCAGTATTCCTATGGGTCGGATTCAGTGACCTTAAAGACCTTCGTCGTCTGGGACCGCTCGGATGAGGTGGAGGTGACATCACCAAAGACCCAGTCGTATGACGGGACGCTGGATATCGCTGGTAAGGCGGTAAAACGCACGGGAGGAGCAGGGATAAATGTCGCCGTCTCCGGTCCGTCAGGTGTGGTCTTCGGGCCAGCGTATATCCCGACTGATGCAGAGGGGCTTTTTTCCTATGAGGTCCCGATCTCTGGTCCGGGGACTTACACGGTTGCCTTCTCAGATGAGGATGATCTTATCACCACCACTGAGGTGACTATCACTGAGAATCCGGCAATAACGGCCACAACAGTTCCCGGCACCGCCGCGACGCTGCCCCCCGCAACAGAGTCCCCCCTCTCAGTTCTTTCTGTTCTGGCAGGAACAGCGGCCTCTGCGGCTCTCGTCCTGAAGAGAAGGGAATAGGAGTTTTTGAGGGTCCCCTTCTCATCGGCAGAGGGTTTTTCTTCGACTCCCTTTTTTCATGGGTGCTGTGGCAGCAATTGCCCTCTTCTGCATCCTGTCTGCCGGATGCAGCACGGGAGATGAGGTGCAGCTGTCACCCAAAACCACGATTCGTGTTACTGGAGGTGGATCACTTTTGATGACCATTTTTGCTTAAACCGGATCAAAAGTTCGTGACCATATACATGCTACCCGCACCCAAATATCGGGAGAACTTATTATTATATCTCCATCCTCTCCGGATTCTCCTCAGATAAAATATGCTCCGCAGCCAGCATCGCGGTGGAGAAGGCGGCCTGGAGGTTGTATCCGCCTGTATCGCCATCAATATCCAGCACCTCACCTATAAACCAGAGGTGAGGCACCAGTTGTGATTCCATGCTCTTCTGATTGATCCTGCCAAGTGAGACACCCCCACGCGTTACCATCGCCTTCTCAAAGCCTGCAAGCTTCTTTACCCTGAAAGGCAGTTCTGTGAGATTCATGATGAGTCTGTTTCGCAGTTTCTTAGAGAGATGAGCACAGGTGAGTTCAGGCGGAATCTCTGTCAGTTCTAAAATCCGCTTAACAAACCTCTCAGGCAGGGGATATTCTGAGACAATGGTTTTCACCTGCTTCGTTTGGTTTGCCTGAAACCTCTCAGTCAGATCTTTTCTGAATGTCTCTGTATCCATATCAGGGATAAAAGATATCTTTAGCAGATCTCCGGGGGCGATATATCTGGAGAGATCAAGCACGCCCGGCCCGGAGAGACCAGTATGCGTAAACAGAAGGTCTCCCCTGTGCTGACTGATCTTTTTATTGTCCTTAAACAGGGAGAGGGAGACATTCTCAAATGATATTCCTGAGAGGTCAGAGAAGTGATAGTCCTCTATATATGCGGGGGAGAGGCCCGGGGAGATTACCTCAGTTACAGGCTGTCCAAGCTGCCGGGCCAGGGCATAACCATCTCCTGAGGAACCTGTGGCAGGGTATGAGGCCCCGCCTGTTGCAATGACAAGATTGTCTGCATGATA
>DAOVRB010000157.1 GCA_030628325.1 Methanomicrobiaceae archaeon
GATAGAATGGTTTGATTATAGGTTTTACGTGTAATTTGAGGGACCCCTTTATTTCTACTGGAAAAGAAAATGGAATAACCCGGATTTTTTCAGGGAAAAATAAGTCAGTGATAATCAGATTAAAAAGCGTTAAAAATGAAAGATAACGATGAAAACAGATGAAATCTGTAAATTAAGTTCAGAATGGTAAAAAAATAATTACTTTAGAGAAGTGCATGAAATACAGGTTTTAGACATACTTTGATGAAAACAACAATCATCACTTTCATGTTAACTCTCATGTTAACTTTGTGTTAAATCAAAAGGATTCTTCGTCTTTTTTTGTGTAAATCTTTTAAAAAGAGATTTAAAAAAAGAATCAGAAGAAATTCAACTAAAAAACCATTTCCAAACCTTTTAGGAATTTTTTAAATTTTCAGACCTGTTTTGGCTTTTTCAGGCCTTTTTAAAAGTAAAATAAAAAAATTGTATTTTTTTATTTCTAAAAGATCGATGTTTTTATTTTTTTGTTCTGAAAATAGAAGTTCCCTGAATTAAAGTATCAGTATTGAGATTCATTTTTACAGATTTTGTGTAAAATTTTGCAAAAATTTGTAAAAATTTAAGAATTTAAGGAGGATCAAAAAGCCTGATTTTTAGATTGAAAAGGTAATATAATAAAAGAAAAAAATGGGAATATAAATAAAAAATGTGGAATCACCTTAAATTTCGGAGAATCCTGGCAAAAAAAAAAATTATTTTCCTGATTTTTGTTGATTTTTTCTATCTTTTTTCCTATTTTCTGTCTTTCCTTCCATTTCTTACTCCTTTTTTTTCATTTTTTACTTTTTTACTTTTTTATTTTCTTATTTTCTGTTATTTTTTCCTGTTTTTCCTTATTTTTCTTTTTTTAAATTTTCTCTTAACTTTTTTTTATTTCTTTTTTTCTCTTCTTTTCTCTTTTTTTTAATATTTACCTTTATTTTAGTTTTTTTTTAATTTTTAAACCAGATAGATCTATATATATGTTATAACTTGCAAATGCTTCAATGACTATTCTCATTAATATATGAAAAACATCATTGTTTTCTCATCGTATCTAAAAAAAAGTTCCACTCGAAATAAAGGGGTGGGGGATTTAGCTTATTACATTAGCAATATAAAAAAAACGAAATTATAACTTACAAAAATTTTATCTTTTTTTATTTTATATTCCATTTTTCCACTGGAAACAAAGGGGTTATATAATCAGGCGCCAAAATTTAGTAGACCAAAAATCTGAACTTTCATAATTTACGTTTTCTATTAATTTCGGTGATTTTATGCCAGAAGAAAAAAGGGGCTCATTACGATTATTTGATAAATATCTAAATAATCAGAGCATATTTAAAAACAGGGAGGTATTGAGACATTCTTACCGTCCTCATATATTGCCACACAGACGGCCCCAGATAGATCATATTGCTTCTATTCTGGCTCCGGCAATTAGAAATGAAACTCCATCAAATATTCTGATATATGGAAAAACAGGTACAGGAAAAACCGCATCGGTGAGATATATCGGTACAGAACTTGAGAATGCATGTGTTGAAATGGGCAAATCATGCCATGTTATTCACCTGAATTGTGAAGTCATTGATACACAATATAGAGTACTTGCACAGATTACCAACCATCTTGAAGACGCAGATTCACATTCAAGTGATCGCCCACGTAACACTGTTCCAATGACCGGCTGGCCTACTGACCAGGTGTACATGGAACTTAAAAATCAGGTTGAACTTATTGGTGGTGTCCATGTTGTTGTACTAGACGAAATTGATAAACTTGTTAAAAAGAGTGGCGATGAAATTCTCTATAATCTGACAAGGATTAATTCAGATCTTAAAAATTCCAGAATCAGCATAATCGGAATTTCAAATGATCTCCGTTTTACTCACTTCTTAGACCCACGGGTGCTCTCCTCCCTCTCAGAGGAAGAACTTGTCTTTCCACCTTATAATGCTCCACAATTATGTGACATTCTCCAGCAGCGGGCTGAAAATGCATTTATTGAAGGATCACTTGGAGAAGGTGTAATTCCCCTGTGTGCTGCGCTTGCAGCTCAGGAACATGGTGATGCACGTCGGGCGCTTGATCTGCTCCGTGTCTCAGGGGAACTTGCCGAACGTGCAAACGAGAAAAATGTTTTGGAAAGACATGTGAAGAGAGCACAGCAGAAGATTGAGACCGACAGTCTCATCGAATGTGTCTCTACATTACCAACTCAGAGCAAGATTGTCCTGTACTCAATGATTATTCTCTCTGATCTGAAAACACAGGTATTCACAACCGGAGAGGTTTCACAGGTATACCGTGAGGTAGCACAAATTCTTGATATTGATGTCCTTACTCACCGGCGTATCACAGACCTGATTTCAGAACTTAACATGCTTGGTGTGATCAACACCCGTGTGGTTTCACGTGGGAGATACGGACGCACAAAAGAGATGTGGTTTGGAACTACTACAGAAAGGATCAAAGAAACACTCCTGAAAGATTCACGGTTTGAGAATGATAAATTAAAAAATCTTGATACGAATCGTTTCAAAACACCATTCAGGTGAAACTATGGATGAAAAAGACCGGTTGATACTGACAATAATTGAGGACGACTGTAACCTCCCGGTAAGTGAGATTGCAGATATGGTTGATCTCACAACAGATGAAACCAAAGCGAGAATTAAAACACTTGAGACGTCTGGCGTAATAACCAGATATGCAGCAGTTGTAGACTGGGAACGTGCCGGTAACGGGGCTGTTGCAGTACTCCTTGAACTCAAAGTTACCCCTGAACCGGTCTATGGCTACGACAGGGTGGCAGAGCAGCTCGCCCATTTCAGGGAAGTGAGATCAGTCAGGTTGATTAGCGGAATATATGACTTCCAGCTTCTCATAATCGGGAATACTATACATGATATAGCTCGTTTTATTGCCGAACATGTAGCTCCGATTGAACAGGTAAATGAGACTGCTACAATACTTATTATGAAGACATACAAAGAGAACGGACAGGATTTTTTTGAGAAAAAAGAAGGGAAAAGGCTTCCGTTCTCATTTTGAGGGATAGATATGAGGGATTTTAGGTCAAAACGGGCCCGTGATATACCACCATCAGGAATCAGGAAATTTTTTGACATTGCACAGGAGATGGAAGATGTTATTTCACTTGGAGTGGGTGAACCGGATTATAATACCCCCTGGATTGCAAGGAAAGCGGCCATCCGTTCAATAGAAGAGGGGCTGACAGCATACACTTCAAACAAAGGTATACACCTTCTGCGTGAAGAGATTGGAAAATACCTCAACCACCGCTTTAATCTCCACTATGATATAGAGGATGAGATGGTTGTGACAACCGGGGCATCTGAAGCAGTTGATATTGCCCTGCGTGCGGCTGTTAACCCGGGTGATGAGGTGCTGATTGGTGATCCCTCATATGTCGCATACACTTCAGGCGTTATGCTTTCTGACGGTGTGCCTGTCCAGGTGCCATGCCTCGAAAAGGAACAGTTCCGGCTTACGGCAGACGCGCTTATGGAAAAGATTACCCCGAAATCCAGGGTGCTGCTCTGCAATTTCCCGAATAATCCAACCGGTGCGGTGATGAACAGGGACGACTACAGGGAAATTGCTGATGTCATTGTTGATCATGACCTTCTCCTGATCAGTGATGAAATATATACGGAGATGACTTATGACGGTGAACCGACCGCTGCTGCGTCCCTTGATGAACTCCGGGAGAGGACAATAACAATCAACGGTTTTTCAAAGGCATATTCGATGACCGGATGGCGTGTCGGTTATCTTTGCGCACCAAAAGAACTATGTGAGGCAATACTGAAAATCCATCAGTATGTAATGCTTTCAGCACCTACCATGGGGCAGTTTGCGGCAATTGAGGCTCTCCGGAATGCCGGTGATGCACGCGATGAGATGATAAGAGAATACAAAATCAGGAGAAATCTCTTTGTGCGTGGTCTAAACAAGATAGGTCTTGACTGCCACATGCCCAAAGGGGCGTTCTATGCGTTCCCGTCTATTGCTCACACGGGACTTTCAGATGATGAGTTTGCTGAGGGTCTTTTAACAAAACACCATGTGGCAGTCGTTCCCGGCCGCGCCTTCGGTCCTTCAGGTGTGAATCATATCCGCTGTTCGTATGCAGTCTCACGTGAGAATTTAAAAACTGCGCTTGAATGTATCGAGGAGTTCATCTCAGACTTAAAGAAGTAAAAATC